>DUBO01000037.1 GCA_012960245.1 Candidatus Binatota bacterium
GGCCGCATTCATGGAGAAACGTAAACCTGCCTTTACCGGCGAGTAGAGAGAGGGGCGCAGCGCAGGGCGAGCAGGCGCGCAGCCACCGCTGACGGCCGCCTGGGCGCCTGGCCACTGCGCGACGCGGAAAAAAAAGAGGGAAAACGGCCAGTTAGTGCCTCTGCCGCAAAAATCAGCCCGGGCTCGAGTTTACGAAAACATACGGTTGCGTAATGATGGCGTCGGCAACAGCGAACGAGGGTTAGAAAAATATGCGTTATCGTACCATTCCTGAACTGCCCCTGATTGAGGGCACAGCCGCGGCCTTGATCGCGGCGGCGGCCCTGGCGCTGGCGGTCTCAGCGTCGGGCTGCGCAACGGTGCAGAAAGGGCCCGAGACAATACAGGCCCCGGTGTCGCGCGAGGTCCAGCGCGAGGCGCAGGAAGAAGCCAGCACCGCCGAGCAGCGGGTGCTGAAAAGAAAAATCGCTATATCTCGTTTCACCAACGAGACCCGCTACGGCAAGACCCTGCTCGGTAGCGCCAGCGTTGACCCGCTCGGAAAACAGGTAAGCGATATGCTGTCGGTGCGCCTGGTGCAGTCGGCGCGCTTCATGGTGTTTGAGCGGCAGGGCCTGGCCGACCTCGAAAAGGAACAGAAGATTTCAGGGGCGGCCGACCTCGTGGGTGTCGACGCGGTCATCCTCGGGTCCATCACCGAGTTCGGGCGCACCACGACCGGCACGCGCGGGTTCCTGAGCGCTACCAAGAAGCAGACAGCGCGGGCCAAGGTCGAGGTTCGCCTGGTCGACCCGAGAACGGCCCACTCTTTTTTCTCGGCCTCGGGTACGGGTGAGGCCAGCAGCGAGTCGGGCGAGGTGGCGGGCTACGGAAGCCAGGCCGACTACGACGCCACGCTCAACGACCGGGCCATCGGCGCTGCCATAACCGACCTGATGAGTTCGCTGGTGAGCGAGCTCGAGGCGCGCCCCTGGCGGACCGACGTTCTCAAGTTGCAGGGCGACTCGGTAGTGATCAGTGGCGGCCGCAGCCAGGGTCTGCGCAAGGGCGACGTGCTGGCTGTTTTTCGACGGGGCGAGCAGGTTGAGAGCAGCCAGACGGGTTTCAAGCTGCGCCTGCCCCCGAGCGAGCTGGCCCGGGTCGAGGTACTTTCTTTTTTTGGTGACGACGAGTGGCACGAGGGCTCGATGACCAGGGTAGTGCCGGGCTCGCTCAAGGGCTCGCTCAAGAATACGGCCCGGGCCGACCTGTTCGTGGCCGAGACTGGAGAGGACGAGCTATGAAAGGTGTTCTAGCAACGATCTGCCTGGCGCTTGTATGCACGGGCTGCAGCTACCCGGCCGGGCAGGTGGTCGTGACCGACGAACGACCGCGCATTACTTTTACCAACGTGCCCGAGGGCGCCGAGATTTACGTGGACGGGCTGGCCATGGGCTCGGCCGTTCAGTTGGAGAAAGAAAACCAGGCCCTGGGCCTGGAAGCCGGCACCCACCGCGTCCAGTTGCGCGGCCCGGATGGTGAAGTGTTGTTTACCGAAAAAGTATTCCTGGGCAGCGGCACGCTCAAAGTATTTGCCCTGCCCGCTGCCGAATGAAGGCGCCCACACACGCATGGGTGCTGCCGGGAGCCTGGCTGCCGCTGCTGCTGGCACTGTCGTTGCTGGGCGCTTGTGCCCCGCAGACCATGTACCACTGGGGCAAGTACGAGAGGTCTCTGTACAGTTATTACAAACATCCCGATGAGATCGTCCGTTTTGAAGAGGCGCTGGCCGGGGTGATCACAAAAGGCGAGTCGCTGGGCAAGGTGCCGCCGGGGCTTTACGCCGAGTACGGCTATATACTCATGCAGCTGGGCGAAGACGGCCAGGCGGTCGCGTATTTTGAAAAAGAGAAACTCGCTTGGCCTGAATCATCGGGTTTCATGGACGGGATGATAGTGGCCGTGCGCGACCAGTCGTCCGGGGGGGCACAGTGAGCGTGCGGCGTCGCGGCCAACACGAGCCGGGCCGCCTGGCCTTCGTCGGGCTATTGTGCGCGGCGCTACTGGCGATCTCCTCGGCCGCCTGTACGCCAACGTTGATCGATAAGAAGGACTATTCGGCGTTTCGCGCCAGCCATCCCCGCTCGGTGCTCATCGTGCCGGTGATAAATCGCAGCGTTGATGTTGACGCACCCGACTATTTTCTCTCTACCATTTCGCGCGTGGTGGCTGAGCGGGGCTACTACGTCTACCCGGTAAACATGGTTCGCGGATTGCTCGACGACGACGGGTTGTCGGAGGCCACGCTCGTACACGAGGGCGACCCCACGCGCCTGGCCGAAATATTCGGAGTCGATTCCATACTCTACATCACCATCGAACGATGGGACGCCAGGTACGCGGTGCTGTCGACCACAGTAACAGTGGAGTTCAGCTACCTGCTCAAGGACGGCGAGAAGGGCAACGAACTGTGGCGCGCGCAAGAACTCCTGGTGTACCAGCCCAACCAAACGTCGAACAGTGGCAACCCTTTAGCCGACCTGGTCGCGCAGGCCTTGGTCGCGGCCTTTACCAAGGCCCTGCCCAACTACATCCCGCTGGCCCAGCAGGCCAACGCGGCTGCAGTCGTGAGGCCCTACAAGGGCATACCGGCTGGTCCCTACCACGGCGACTACCAGCAAGACCAGGACAGGTTCTGAGGGTGGCGCCGGAGTGCCGGCCTATTAGACCGTGAACTGGTATCTCGAAGCGCTCAAGAAGTACGCG
>DUBO01000038.1 GCA_012960245.1 Candidatus Binatota bacterium
CGACAGGAATCATCCAGCGGCGAAGAAGCCGGCATGGTGCCGGTGCTCAACCAACTCGACGCCGCCGGTTTCACCTCGGTGGTCGCCGCCGGCATGAGCCACGAGTACCACCGCTACCTCAGGCCCGGCGATCGCTTGACCATCAGCCAGGTCATCACCAGCGTGTCGGACGAGAAGCAGACCGCGCTGGGCGTGGGCCACTTCTTTACCACCGAGAGCAACTTCGCCGACCAGCAGGGCAACAGCGTTGGGCGCATGGAGTTCACCATACTCAAGTTCAAACCCGGCACCGGCACCGTCAACATGGACGCGTCGGCACTCGAGGGCCTCGAGAAGATACCCAGGCCGCGGCCGGCCATCAGCCGCGACACGAAGTTTTTCTGGGACGGGATCGACCAGGGCGAACTACGCATCCAGAAGTGCAACAGCTGCGACGGGCTTCACCACCCGCCCGTCGTTCGCTGCCCGGGCTGCGGCAGTTACGAGCTCGGTTACCTGGTCTCGCAGGGCCGAGGCACGGTCTACAGTTTCGTGGAGGTCCACCACCCGCAGTTTCCCATGTTCGACTACCCCCTGGTCGGCGTGCTGGTGGAGCTCGAAGAGGGCACCCGTATCATCAGCAACCTCGTGGGAGTTAAACCCGAAGACGTGGAAATAGGCATGCCGGTGGAGCTGGCCATAGAGGCCACCGACCCCGGGCTGAGCCTGCCGCTGTTCAGGCGCGCGCGGCCCGTTCGCCGCGAGTCGACGCTGCTCTTTGCAGACCTTGAACCGGGGCAGGAACTGCCGCCCTGCCCTGTCGCTATTTCGCGTACGCTCATCGTTGCCGGCGCGATGGCAAGCCGCGACTTCCAGGACGTGCACCACGACCCCGACCTGGCGAAGAAGCGTGGCTCGCCCGACACCTTCATGAACATCATGACCACCTCCGGGCTCACCAACCGCTACGTCACCGACTGGGCCGGCCCCGACGTGATTTTTCGCAAGCTGTCGCTGCGACTCGGGGTGCCCAACTTTCCCGGCGACACCCTGACTTACACCGGGCAGGTGCAGTCGACCGAGCTGCGCGACGGCAAGGGGGTAGTCGAGCTCCTGGTGACCGGCACCAACAATCTCGGCGACCACGTGACTGCCACCGTCGAACTGGAGTTGCCGACCCGGTGAGCATGTCGTTTGCAGGACAGACCGCCGTCGTGGGAATTGGCGCCACCGAGTTCTCAAAGAATTCAGGCCGCAGCACCCTGCGCCTTGCCGTCGAGTGCTGTGACGCGGCCATCGCCGACGCCGGCCTGCTGCCCGAACAGATCGACGGCATGGTCGGCTTCACGGTCGAGGAAAACCACGAAATCGACGTCGCACGCAGCCTCGGCATCAAGGAGCTCACCCACTTCAGCCGCATACACCACAGCGGCGGCGCCGCCTGCGGCACCTTGCACCAGGCCGCCATGGCCGTGCACACGGGAGCGTGCAAGTACGCGCTCGTGTACCGCGCCTTCAACGAACGCTCAGAGACCCGTTTCGGCGCCGGGGTGCAGGGCCTCGACAACGCGCCCACCCCCATCATGGTCGACTTCGGCTGGTGCCTGCCCTTCGGGCTGCTGACGCCAGCGTCGTGGGTAGCCATGTTCGCCACCCGTTACATGCACCAGTACGGTGCCACCAGCGAAGACTTCGGCAGGGTGTCGGTGGCCGACCGGCGTCACGCCGCCACCAACCCGGCGGCGTTTTTCTACCAGCAAGCCATCACCCTGGAAGACCACCAGGCCAGTCGCTGGATCGTAAAGCCCCTGCACCTGCTCGACTGCTGCCAGGAGAGCGACGGCGGCCAGGCGCTGCTGGTAACCACGCTCGAGCGCGCCCGCGACCTGCCCAACAAGCCAGTGGTCATCGCCTCGGCGGCCCAGGGCAGCGCAGACGACCAGCAGATGATGAAGAGCTACTACCGCGACGATATAACCGGTATCCCCGAAATGGGACTGTGCGCGCGCCAACTATGGAACGACACGGGCCTTGGCCCCGACGACATGCAGGCAGCCATCATCTACGATCACTTCACGCCGCTGGTGCTACCCCAACTCGAAGAGTTCGGCTTCTGCGCGCGCGGCGAGGCGAAGGACTTCATCAAGGACGGCAACCTCGAACTGGGCGGCAAGCTGCCCATGAACACCAACGGTGGCCAACTGGGCGAAGCCTACATACACGGCATGAACGGAGTCGCCGAGGCGGTGCGCCTGGTACGCGGCACGTCGGTCAACCAGGTGCCGGACGTCAGCAACGTACTCGTCACCGGTGGTACGGCCGTGCCCACGAGCGCTGCCATCCTATCGCAACCCGGTTGAGCAGCGGGGATGCGCGACGGACAGCACATAGGGCCGTCCACTTCGGGCAGCTATCCGCTTCGCGAGGGCAACTTCGTGCGCCCGCTGGTCGACGGTGGGCCGGCCTTTGAGCGCATCTGCACAGCCGTTGAATCGGCGCAGCACAGCGCCTGGATAACGGTGGCCTTTCTCGAGCAGTCCACGCGCATGCCCGGCGGACGTGGTGGTTTTTTTGACCTGCTCGACACTGCAGCCGCACGGGGAATCGAAATCCGCGTGCTGTTCTGGAGCGAGCCCGACATCGATCGCATGATAAAAGGCGCCGAGCACTTTGCCGGCGACGCGGGCAACAGGGCACTGCTCGAGTCACGCAACACCGCCTGGCTGGCGCGCTGGGATCGCTTCGCCAAGCACTGCCACCACCAGAAAAGCTGGGTGGTCGACGCGGGCCGCGAGGGCGCGCTGGCCTTCGTGGGTGGCATAAACCTGGACAGCGGCTCCATCAGCTGGCCGGGGCACAGCGCGAACGCAGGCATAGTCGTCGAGCCGGGCAGGCGCGCAGACTCCCACAATATCCACGACGTTTACCTCGAAATCCACGGCCCCGCGGTGGCCGACGTGGCCCACAACTTCGTGCAGCGCTGGAACCAGGCCAGTGAGCGTCACGACAGCTGTGGCGCGTGGCCGGACCTATCAGTGGCCGGCGACCTCGAGTTTCCACTCGCGCTTCCCGCCGCCGCGGGAAACGTGCCGGTACAGGTCACGCGCAGCGTGCAGGCCTCGCTCTACAGCAACGGCCACGCCGCGCCGGGTGCGCCGGGCTACGCCATCGAGAACGGCGAGTCCAGCATACGAGAGCAATACACGCTTGCGATCGAGGGCGCGCGCGAAGCGATTTACTTGGAAAACCAGATGCTGATCTGCCCGCAGGTCATAGAAGAACTGTCCGCGGCCATGCAGAGGGGCGTGCTGGTCGCCGCCCTGGTGCCCGGACTGCCCATGCCCGAGGTCGCCGCCGCTCGCGACAACCCACTGGCCAAACCTGTATTCGAGGCTCTCGGTCGTCTAGGCGAACATGAAAACTTTACGCTGGCCGCGCCCATGGTGGCCATTGACGGCAGCGCGCCTGAACACGTGTACGTGCACTCCAAGATGATGCTGGTCGACGACTGCTTTACGACCATAGGCTCGTGCAACACAATGGCGCGATCGTTCCTGGGCGACACCGAGATGAACGCCAGCTTCTGGGACGAAAACGTCACCCGCGCGCTCAGGTGCGAGTTGTTGGGCGAGCAACTCGGCCGTGACACAGCTGGGCTCGAAGTGACCGCGGCGTTGCGGCTGTTTGCCGAAACCGCGCGCGCCAACCGCCGGCGGCTCGAAGCAGACAAGCCGCTGAGCGGCATGGCCGTGGCGCTGGACCCGGCCCGCTGGGGTCTCTAGAAACCTGCGCGCCTAGAAATCGCGATCCATCACCGTCTTGCGACCCGCCTCGCCGGCGCGCAGGATGGCGTCGTCGGCCAGCCGCCGCATCTGCCTCGACAGCGCCTGCATGACCGAGTCCGAGGTTTTCATGCCCGAGCGCGCCCGGATATAGGCCTTGAGCTTGCTCGCCACCACCAGCACGTCCTGGGGAATGTCCTGTGAACTGAGCGACACCACGGCAGCCTCGGTTTCTTCGGCAGCCGGTGGCTCACTTTTATCGGCAGCAGGCGGCGCATTGCTTAGCTCGGCAGCGGCTGGCACGGCGGTTTCCCGTGCGCCGGCCTGGCCCTGCTCCCAGGTACTGCGCGAAGGCGAGCGATTCTCCTCCGCCCAGGCTTCGCGGTGGCGCATCACCGGCAGGTGCGCGCTAAAGCATTCAGGCGAGCAGAACACCAGCGACTTGTCCTTGCGATTGCAGGTGCTCACGCTGCAGTTGTAGTAAGCCGAGTCGAAGCCCAGCGATTTTTTACAGTTGCTACAGCGGCGCCAGAACGTTTCCTGGGTCAATTACTCATCCTCACTTTCCCGCGCGCGTTGCAATGGAATACCCAAGCAACGCGCCCCGTTCGAACAGCTTACCGTGCAACGCGCCGCCCTGCTACCCACCAATTGTCAAAACGGCCGTAGCCATCGCCGCCGCCGTGCCGCCGCCGGCAACAACGACGTCGGCCCGCGCGCGGGCTCAAGCACCGTGTCGTCAGTTGGCATCCGCACGCAACGCTCGCAGGCGGGCGAAGTCCTCAGCCGCGTGGTACGAAGACCTCGTCAGTGGCGAAGAAGCCACCATTGTAAAGCCACGCGTGCGGGCCTGCTCGGCCAGCTGCTCAAATTCCTCGGGAGGCAGGTAGCGCTGCACGGGCAGGTGGCGACGGGTGGGCTGCAGGTACTGGCCGATGGTCAGAAAATCAACGCCGGCTTCGCGCAGGTCGTCCATTACAGTGAGCAGCTCGTCGCGGGTTTCGCCCAACCCGACCATCAAGCCCGACTTGGTAAACAGCGCGGGCTCGGCCCTGGCTGCCAGCGCCAGCAGCCCGAGCGACACACTGTAGTCGGCTCCCTGCCGCGCGCTTGGGTACAGGCGCGGCACGGTTTCGAGGTTGTGGTTAAAAACGTCGGGCTGCGAACGCAGTACGCGCTCGCCCGCCCCCGGCTTGCGCAGGAAGTCGGGCACCAGCAGCTCAACGGTGGTGTCGGGGCAACGCTCGCGCAGGCGATCGACACAGTCCACGAAATGCGACGCGCCGCCGTCGGCCAGGTCGTCACGATCAACCGAAGTTATGACGACGTGACGCAGGTCCAACCGTTCGGCCATGCGCGCCACCCTTGCCGGCTCCAGGGGGTCGGGCGCCCGTGGTCGGCCAGTAGCCACGTTGCAGAAGGCGCAGGCCCGCGTGCAGACCTCGCCCAGTATCATCACCGTGGCGTGTCCCTGCTGCCAGCACTCGCCAAGGTTGGGACAGGCCGCCTCCTCGCAGACTGTGTTGAGGCCCAGCTCGCGCAGCGTTCTACGGGTGGGAGCAAGCAGCTGGGCAGTACCCAGCTTTACGCGCAGCCACTCGGGCTTACGCCGTGGCAGGCTGCCCGACGCGGGCGCACCCTGTCCAGCCGCAGCGACATCGGCCACGACCTCAGCCACCCTTGCCGGCCTCCAGCGCGTCCTGCGCCGAGGCGCCCAGCGCCTCCGACAAGCTGGGATGGGGAAAAATTGTGCGAGCAAGATCCTCGGCCGTGCCTTGCATGTCCTGCAGCAGCACGAGCTCGCCCACGAGCTCGGTCACGCCCGGTCCGATCATGTGCGCTCCCAGCAATCGCCCGCTGGCCGCGTCGAACACGGTCTTGACCAGGCCTTCCCTGTTACCTGTTGCGGTCGCCTTGCCGTTGGCGGTGAAAAACGAACGGCCCACCTTGGTTTCGTGACCGCGCTGCTGGGCCACGGCCTCGCTCATGCCCAGGCTGGCTATTTCCGGGTGGGTGTAAACGCAGGCCGGAATCCGTTCGCGGTCCACCGGGCGCGCGCCAGGCAGCCCGGCTATATGCTCAACGCAGGCCCTGCCCTGCTGAGCGGCCTTGTGGGCAAGGCAGGGCGGGCCCGCGAGATCGCCAATGGCATAGATACCCGGTTCTCCCGTGCCTCCCCACTCGTTGGTGGCCACGAAGCCGCCGTCGAGCTTTACCCCGGTATTCTCCAGGCCCAGCTCGTCGCTGTTACCAGTCACTCCCACCGCCACCAGGGCGCGTTCGACCGACACGCTGCCGGCGGTCTCCCCGGCCAGTTCAAAAGCGAGCCCGTCGTCATTCTTGTCCAGCGATTGCACGCTCGTGCCGCAGTGGATTTCCAGGCCGCGTTTTTTGAACGCCAGGCGAGCGAGTCCTGATATTTCTTCGTCCTCGCCGGGAAGCAGGCGTTCTTCGAGTTCTACCACGGTCACGCTGCTTCCCATGTCGGCATAGAAGCTCGCGAACTCCATGCCCACCGCGCCCGAGCCGACCACCAACAGCGAGGCCGGCAGCGAGGCTGCGGTCAAGGCGTCTTCGACCGTCCACAGCAGGCGACCGTCGGGCTCCAGTCCCGCGAGCGTGCGCGGGCGAGAGCCGGTGGCAAGCAGCACCGCCTTGTCGGCGCGTAGTTCGCCGTTGCCTTCGGTGCCTTGCAGTTCGACAACGAGCCCACCCAACAGGCGGGCGCTCCCCGCCACCACATCGACGCCCGCACTCTTGAGCAACTGCTTGACGCCACCCGACGCAATCCGAGCCGAGCGCTGGGCGCGCCGAACGACCAGGGCAAAATCAAACCCGGTCTGCTCCAGCCGCACACCGTAGTCGGCCGCCTCGACGAGGGCCCGCCGGGTGTCGGCCAGGTGCAGCAGGGTCTTGGTGGGTATGCAGCCACGGTTGGCGCACACCCCGCCGAGGTTTTCGCGCTCGACCAGGGTCACCGACATGCCCAACCCAGCCGCTCTCAAGGCGGCTTCGTAGCCGCCGGGGCCACCACCGATAATTACCAGGTCTCGTTTTGTCGCCACGCTATTCTTCGCCACGCTGTTGTTCCGCCCACTGCAGCCGGCCGCCTGGCCGGTCCATGGCCATTTTCAACAGCATACGCGGGAGCTTTTCAAAGGGCCGCCGGTCGCCGCTCAGCGCGCGTCGACTACGCTTATCCTGTAGTCGCTGAACTCGGGCAGGTCGCCGGCCGGAATCAACATGCGAAACGAATCCGCAGCACCCGCGTCGAGGGCCTTTACCGTGGCCAGGGTAGCCGCTGGATCGGGGTCGCCCTCTATGGGCAACAAGCCCTCGGCAAGGTGGTTGTAGCCATCCGCGCGAAACCGCACCCGGCCCTCTTCGTCGAGCAGCTCGTAGCGCAGCACAACGTGCTGAACCGGCTCGGCCGAGCGGTTGCGCAACTCGCCGGCCACCACGTACAGGCCAGCCTTTGTCGTCGCCTCGCCGGCCAACGAGAAGCCCACCCCGGGCGAGGTCCAGTAGCCCCTGCGTTCGGTGATCTCTATCTGGCCCGCGCGGTTGCGCCCTGCCTCGCCTTCGCCCTGCGAACCCTGCGAGCCGCCAGCTGACTCGACCGGCAGCGAAACGGCCTGCAACGGCCACAACGAGGTCTGCTCGTTGAAGGCCGACCAGGCAAACCAGTAAGCCACGGTCGAAGCCAGTTCTCGGTCGCCTTCGAACACGCGGGCGCCGTGCTCATCGACAATGACCTTCACCCTGTGCCCACCCACGCTGTCCAGCAGGCCACCGTCGGAAGCCGCGCCGTCGGGAGCAGCGGCGAGGTCGGTCAACGACCAGGCCCTGCTGGCGCCACCGAGTTGCAGCCCCAGCACCTTCTGCTTGCGCCGCAGGCGGCCGTCTATGATATCGACCGGAAACATGAGGTCGTCGGAAGTCTCGTAAGTGGCGTAAGGATTCCTGGAGTAGTCGCGGCTGTGACCAGTGTCGAGCGACAGCACGCTGCTGTCGGGGTATTGCCGCCGCCACTGTGCCCAACGCAAGACGCGCGAGGGCAGAACCGTCAGCGTGCTTCCGTTCGACGGCCCGGCCACCGAAGCACCGCCCAGCTGAGACCACAGGCTCTCGCCGTCGCGGTCGTACATGAGCACGTTACCCCGGTACAGCAGGCCCGACACGCCGAAGCTGAGTTCGCTACCACCCACGCGTCGGTCGAAAACAACCGCGCTGGCCGTCAGCGGACACCAGCTCACCACCACCGGGGTGTCACCAAGGCTGTCGTTCACCAGTTCGTGCCAGTTGAGCAAGCGTAGAGGATAAGCGCGGGCCTCGCCGTTGATGACCACCCCGACCACGCGATCGTCGTCGGCCAGCCAGGAGGCTTGCGACGCAGCTTCGGTGGCCGGCCCCGTCAGCGCGGGTATGCCACCGCGCGGGGGGCCGCCCGCCACCACCAGCCGCAGCTCCACCGACCGTTGGCCCAGGTCGAAGCCATTCAAGAAAGGCCCGTCGGCGGCCCTGGCCGCCGTGGTTGATAAGAAGGCGAAGAGCAACAGCAGGGCTGGAAAACCCAGCGTGGCCAATCGGCCAATAGAAGCGCGGCAGCCTGCCATGCGGTATTATACGCAGAAGCGCTGCAATGGTTACCCCGTCCAGAGGGCAAGCAACGCACCAGCCTGAAAAACTGCCGCCAGGAGAGAACAACAACATGAACAGCGATACTGAAAGCGCCATTAAAACCATGCGGGCCGGGGTCAGCCTGGCCCTTCTCACCCTTTTGTACGGCTTCGGACTCGGGCTGTCCTTCGGTGCGGCCGAGGACTCGATCAAGGGACACCTGCACGACGAAGCGCAGGCGGTGCTCGCCCAGAAATACAGCGGCGAGCAGGCTGCCGCCGACAAGGTCAGCAGCAAGTCCTGGACCTACTTCAAGCGCGCCCACCTGCACGCCAACGGACTGGGCACCACTTCCCTGGCGCTCATAGGGCTGATGGCACTGGTGCCTGTACCAGCCGGCCGCCGACGTACTGCTGCCCTGCTGCTGGGAGCCGGCGCACTGGCCTACTCTATGTTCTGGATGTTCGCCGGACTACGCGCGCCGGGGCTGGGTAGCACGGGTGCGGCCAAGGAGTCGCTCGCGTGGCTGGCGCTGCCCGGCTCGGGCGCCTGCGTGGCCGGGTTGCTACTCACGACAGTGTCGGTGCTCAAGACCAGCTTTGCTGCGGCCGAGTAGGCGCAGACTCGCGGGCTCCTAACGCTCAATGGCTACCGCGGTGGCCTCGCCGCCGCCGATACACAGCGAAGCAACACCGCGCTTGACATCGTACTTCTGCATGGCGGCCAGGAGCGTAACGATGATCCTCGCGCCCGACGCACCAATGGGGTGCCCCAGGGCACAGGCGCCGCCGTGCACGTTGACCTTGTCGTGCGGCAGGTCGAGCTCGCGCATGGCCGCCATGGCCACCACGGCGAAGGCTTCGTTGATTTCGAACAGCCCGACCTCGCCCTTGTCCCAGCCCACCTGCTCGAGTAATCGGCTGATTGCCTGCACGGGTGCGGTCGTGAACCAGGCCGGCTCCTGGGCGTGGACGGCGTGGCCACGTAGAGTTGCCAGCACGGGCAGGCCGAATTCCTCGGCCTTGCTGCGACGGGCCAGCAACAGGGCGGCTGCGCCATCGGATATCGAGCTCGAGTTGGCGGCCGTCACCGAGCCGTCGGCCGAAAACGCCGGCTTGAGCGTGGGGATCTTGTCGGGCCGCGCATTGGGCGGCCCCTCGTCGAGCTCGACCACCACGCTATTGCCGCGGGCAGAAACCGTTACCGGGCTTATCTCGCGCGCAAAGCTGCCGTCCTGAGCGGCGCGCGATGCGCGGGCCAGCGATTCGAGCGCGTAGTCGTCCTGCTGCTCGCGCGTGAAGCCGAAATGGCGCGCAGTGTCGTCGGCAAAACTACCCATGAGTCGGCCCGGCTCGTAGGCGTCTTCGAGCCCGTCAAGGAACATGTGGTCCTTTATTTCACCATGACCAAGCCTCTGCCCCTGCCGGGCTTTCTCCAACAGGTAGGGTGAGTTGGTCATGCTCTCCATGCCGCCGGCCACCACCAGCGATGCACTACCGGCCGCTATGGCGTCGTGCGCCAGCATGGCCGCCTGCATGCCCGAGCCACACATCTTGTTAACCGTCGTGCAGGGCACGTCGTTACCGAGGCCGGCCCCGAGCGAAGCCTGTCGCGCCGGCGCCTGCCCCAGCCCGGCCGGCAACACGCAACCCATCAACACCTGATCCACGGTGCTTGGATCCACACTGGCACCCTGCAACGCGCCTTCTATAGCCACCGAAGCCAGGCGCGTGGCACTCACCGGTGAGAACACCCCCTGGAACGAACCCATCGGCGTGCGACTGCAGCCCACTATTACTACCGGATCATCGTTCATCGCTTCATCGAAGCGCGATGCGGCCGCAAATGAAAACCCCAGTCGCCCGGGTCAGTCGCCCGGGTCAGTCGCCCGGGTCAGTTGCCCGACGACTTGCCCAGGAACTTGCCCGCCTTGTTCTTTATAGCCGGCGCGCTGTAAGTCGATGTCCAGCAGCCACCCTGTTCGTTAATAAACTGAACCGTGAGTTGGGAGTCCATCGATACGGGTAGCGGCGGCATGTCGAGACCGGCGCCCTTAATGTTGACCTTGATCTTCGACTGGAAGTCGCCGCCACTGCGCAGCTTGATGTTGCGCACACCCGAGGCGTGACTGCCGAAGTCATCGCGGTAGACCAAGCCGTGCCGACGCTCATGCCAGCAGTCCTTGCCGCGGCAAGTACCACCAGCGGGCACCAGCTGCTGCGATGCCAGCGTCGGTACCCCGGCATCCTCGTCCCAGATACACATCGCGTAGCCGAGCTCGCCGCTTACCGGGTTGCCAAAATCAGCGGTGCTCACGGCCGGACCGGGCAGCCATTTCCATAGCAACTTGTCACGCGTCTCACCGGGCCTGTCCTTGATCTCGAGCACGCTGCGGCCAGCAGACAAGGGACTCGTGCAGGTTTGGAGCGGCGCCGGCGAACATCCAAATGCCCCTGACACGCAGCCCATGTTGGCGCAGGTGTCGCCCAGGGTGGTAGCATCGCCGTCCTCGCAGGCAGCCGTGTTGGCAGCCTGCAAGCAACCGCTCGCAGGATCGCAGGAGTGGTCGCTGCATACGTTGCCGTCCTCGCAGTCGGGAGCCACACCGCCCACGCAGCCGCCAGCAGCGCAGGTATCGGCCGTGGTGCAGGCGTTGCCATCGTCGCAAGGCAGAGAGTTGTCGTTATTGGTACAGCCGGTCACCGTGTTGCAGCCGTCGTCGGTGCAACCGTTCCCGTCGTCGCAGTCGGGCGGCAGTCCGCCTACGCAGAGTCCGTCCGAACAGGTGTCGGCCGTGGTGCAGGCGTTGCCGTCATCGCAGCTTATAGAGACGTTGACACTATCGCAGCCAGTGGGCGACACGCAGGAGTCTGCCGTGCACTGGTTGCCATCGTCGCAGTCAGGAGCAGCACCGCCCACGCAGGTACCGGCCGAGCAGGTGTCACCCGTGGTGCACGCATCGCCGTCGTCGCAGGCCAGGGTATTGGCGTCGTTGCGACAACCGGTACCCGGGTCGCAACTGTCGTCGGTGCACCCGTTGCCGTCCTCGCAGTCCACTGACAGCCCGGACAGGCAGGCCCCGGCCGAGCAGGTGTCACCCGTTGTGCAGGCGTTACCATCGTTGCAGGCCGCGGTGTTGTTCGTGCTGACGCAGCCCGCCGAGGGGTGGCAGGTGTCGTCGGTGCACACGTCGGCATCGTCACAGTCCGGAGCGGCACCACCCACGCAGACCCCGCCCGAACAGGTGTCGGCCGTGGTACAGGCGTTGCCGTCGTCACAGGCCAACGAAACGTCGTCATTCACGCAACCGGCAAAGGCGTCGCAGCTGTCCTCGGTGCAGGGATTGGAGTCGTTGCAATCGAGGGGCATGCTTCCCAGGCAGTTGCCGTCCCAGCAGGAATCAACCGTGGTGCAGACGCTGCCGTCGTCGCAAGCCAGGGTGTTGGGCTGATTACTGCAGCCCACGCCCGCGAGGCAGAGCTCGTCGGTGCAGCCGTTGTTGTCGTCGCAGACGACCAGGGGATCCTCGTCCATGCAGGTCGCCGAACAGCAGTCGCCGTCTGTGTTGTTGCCGTCATCGCACTGCTCACCCAGGTCGAGCACGCCGTTGCCGCACACATCTATCATGCGACCGAGCACCTTGAACTCCTCGGTCAGGAAGTTGCCGAACGGGTCGGGGCCGTTCACCTTGAAGTGGTTGTCGCCACAGGGGCTACCGGCTACGCGATGCGCTATGACCGGGTTACCCACGAAGCCGGGCGCCGGTGCGCGATTGGGGTCGGGATCATCAAAGACCAGGAAAGGGCCAACACGACTGTTGTTGATACCCGCAAACGAGGCGAGGTTGCCCGGCGGGCCGACGAGAAATCCTTGGATGTCTTCTATCACCAGGGTGCCGTCGGAAGCTGCCGTGGCCTCGTCGCTGCCGAAGGGGTGCTTGAAATCATATTCGCCGCCAGGCACGAGACCCGAAGCGGTCACCAGGATTACAGCCTCGGCAAACTGTTTGCCGTCAACAGGCAGGCCCCCGTCAAGCGCTGTTCGCAGGCCCATAACCAGTGTTGCCGTGGCCCCGGAAGCAGACGTGGCCGTGGCCTCGGCCCGCCACCACCAGGCGCTGGACGGCCAGTTGCCCGGAAAAGACGCCGCCGCCGACGGGTCGGGAAGCTCCGAACCCGCAACGTGATTAAGACAGTTGGCCGCGTCCAGGCAGAGGTCGAGCGCCAAGGCTCCACTGTCCTGGTAGTAAAGAGGATAGCCGTTGGCCGTATCCACCGGGCCCACGCTGGTCGTGCTGAACACGCAATCGTGGTCGGCCTGGGCCGATGAAGCGCAAAGCATTACAAAAACAACCGGCAGCAGCGCGGTCAATAACTTATTGATGTTCATTCTTTTACCCCGAGTCCAGGCGCACCGGCGCGAAGGCGGCAGATGCGGCGGACTGCTTAAGATTGAGGGGGATAAATTGAAGCTCAGCAGCCCCCCGGCGTGGGAAAGACAGCCCGTGAGCGTTTTTGCCGGGCTTGAGCCTCTACCGAGGGGCGGAAACCCGGCAAGGGGCAAGGCATGTGCTGCACCGAGGCCTACCCCCGAGGGGGGGGGCTGTTCCTGCCGAGCTAGTTGCCCACTGTTCCCGCCACCCTTGGCCTTTGTCGCGCGCGCAATTTACATTTACCCACGATGGCCACTCGAATTGCACGCTACGATAACCCGCTGCGGGCCATGGAGTTCACGCGCGAACCAGGCGACTACCGCATTGAGAGCCACGGCCTGGTGGCCGCCGACTCGGGCAACTCCCAGGCCACCCTGTGGCTACCACGGGGCGAGCGGCCTCGCACCGTGGTGTCGCTGCTGCACCCTCAGGCCAACTTTACGCGTCACTACGCCGTGCCGCCGCTGCTCGAGGCCGGCCACGCGGTGTTCGCGCATAACAGCCGCTGCCTGGGCAACGACTCGACCGCCGTCCACGAACAACTGCTCATGGACGCGGCCGCGGGCTTGTTACGCCTGCGCGAGCTCGGCTTCGAGAGAATAGTGCTGCTGGGCAACAGCGGTGGCGGCTCACTGTACAGCTACTACCTGCAACAGTCCGCGTTGCCGCCCGAACAGCGGGTGACCGATACGCCGGCGGGACCCGCACCGCTGGGCGGCGCAGGCGGCGACCTGCGGAAAATTGAAATGCCCATGGCCGACGCCGTGGTCTTCCTGGCTGCGCACCCCGGCGAGGGGGATTTTCTGTTGCAGGTCATCGACGCGTCGGTCAGCGACGAGTCCGATCCCGTTTCCTGCCTGCCCTCCTTGGATCTTTACGACCCGGCCAACGGCTTTGGCCTTCCACCCGGTGAAACCCGCTACACCGACGAGTTTGTCGAGCGCTACCGCGCCGGGCAGCGCGCCCGCGTGGAGCGCATAGATGCGCGTGCACGCAAGATACTTGGCGTGAGAACGGCGGCCCTCGAGCGGCTGGCCGAACAGCCCGACGACCGCGACGCCTGGCGCGCGGCAACCGCCGACACGCTGCTTAACACCTACCGCACCGAGGCAGACCCGCGCTGCGTGGATCTCACGCTCGACCCCTCGGCGCGTGACTACGGCTCGCTGTTTGACCATCGGCCCGACCTCATCAATTACAACCCGCGTGGATTCGCGCGCACGACCACGCCCGAAGCCTGGCTCTCAACCTGGTCGGGGCTGTCTTCACGCGCGAGTTTTACCCGCTGCGGCAGCGACGTGACCATCCCGGCACTGATGATCAACTACACGGGCGACAACGCGATCTTTCCTTCCGAGGCCCAGGCTATTTTTGAATCGCTGGGCAGCGCCGACAAAAAATTCGTCGAGCTGCCCGGCGATCACTACGGCCACCCGCTGGCGGACAGCGATGCCTGGGGACGAGACCTCGCGCTGGCCGAGATAACGGATTGGCTTTCGGGGCTATAGCTTTCCGGGCTATAGCTTTCCCGGCTATGGCTTTCCGGATGGCGTTCCGCGCACAACGTCGGCCAGGTTATCCACGTGACCGTCGTCGTTTGAAAGCAGTACATCGTTAAAACCGCAGCCCTCTTCTATGACGTCGAGCACCGCGGGCTGGTAGAACGAGGTCACCAGCGAGCGACGCATGGAGCCGCAGCCCAGGGGCGCGGGCGCAGCGTGCATGGTGTCGCCCAGGTGCATCAGCAGGTCGCCGGGCTCGCCAGCGACCGTGACCACGGGCAGGCCGACTTCCTCCTGGGCCGCGGGCGCGGAGCAGGCAAAGCGATGGCTTCCGGCCAGGAACTTGAGCGTACCCGTATCAGGGTTGGCGGGCTCGAGCAGCACACTCACCTGCACCACCGGGCAGAGAAGGGCGTGGCCACCCATGCCACAATCCACGTGCCATGGAAGATCCGACAGGCCGTCGGCGATGTCCGGGTTCTTGATGATGATAGCTATGCCGTCAAGACGGTCGGGGCCGGGCAACAGGCTGTCGTCAAAAGCCGCCACGAGGCGACGCACGCGGGGGTCGTCGCAGATGGCGGCTATGGAGGGACACGAGAGGTTGGCATAGGTCACGCGGCACAAGCGGGTCTCGCCCTCGGCGCTGCGCGCCCACCAGCTGCGACGGTCCCCCTGCCGGGCTGCGGCTACCGCACTGTCGGCGTCGGCTCGCAGCACGGCGATCTCGTCTGCAGAAAACACCCCGCGCACGACGGCGAAGCCGGCCTCGCGAATAAAAAGCCCGAGCTCGGCGGCGCCAACATCTGCGGGGAAAACCTGCTCGATGTCCAGCCTGCCGCCGTCCTTGTCGCGAAGATCGAGCTCGCCGGGTACGAACACCGGCAGGCCGTGGTGCAAGGCCCTTATGGCCTGTTCCCAGCGCAACAGCAGCTCCACGTCACCGCGCTCAAGGCTGAGCATGCCCGAGTACAGCAGCGAGGGCACAGTACGCATCTGCTCGACGAACTCGCCCCAGGACACGGCACTCATGGCCACCACGCAGGCCGCGCGTTCGTCTCCCGCCACTACTTCCACCCCGTCGGGTCCGGGCAGGTAAGTGTAACTGGCTCCGTCCACCTCGAAGGCGATGCCTGCCAGGCCCACCGTGCCCGCGGCCGCCAGGCGGCCGTTGCCCGCCTGTATGCGTCGAGGCAACTCGTCGTTGTGAAATTCTACGAAGTTCACGTTCTCTCCACCGGCAGCCCCGTTACCTTTAACGCAAAAGGGGCCACTACTCCCCCTTGCGAAAGAAGGAGGCCAGGTAGGGGCCGACCTCATACGGGCGGGTAAATGTTATGGCGTGGGCACCACCCTCGATGGTGTTGAGTTCGAGACCCGGCACGTCTTCAGCCAGGAGTTTCGAGCTCGAATAGGGCACCACCTTGTCGGAGTCGCCCCACACCGCCATCACCGGCAGCGCGCTCGCGCCCAGTACGCGAAAGCGCTCGCGCATGTCGCTCAGCGGGTACTCGACCAGCGTGGAGCCCAGGGCTTCAACGTAGCCCGGGTAGCGGAGCTGCTCGTTGTAGAGCTCCACGAAGTCACGCGGCGCACCTGCCAGGGCCGCCATCTCCTCGACCCTTGAGCTGAGCACCCGCGGAGCGAACTGCGCGAACAACCACTCGCCCACCAGCGGCAGGCGCGTTAACCTGGCCGCCAGAGGCAAGCCCACCGGGTAGCCAGCCGGAGCGATCAGCCCCACGGCCGCCACGCGCTCGGGCCTCCGCGCGGCGTACTCGGTGACAATGGCACCGCCCATGGAGTAGCCCACCAGGCCCACGCGCGCACCCTCGGCCGTGAGTCCATTGATGACGCCATCGAGCTGCCGGTCGAAAAGCTCGAGGTCGTACGGCGGTCCGGGGCGATCTGAAAAGCCTCGGCCGTAGTTGTCATAGGCGACCACCCGCAGGCCGGCATTGAGCAGGTAAGGCAGGACGCCGCGCCAGACGAAAGACGGTACAGAAAACCCGTGCACGAGGATTACCGTGTCAGCGTTCTCTTCTCCGCTGACCTGGTAGTGGACCCAGCCGTCCGGCAGCTCGAGAAAGCTGCCGCCCAGCCGCTCGCGTTCAGCCACGTCCAGCGGCACGGTCTCATCGGCGACGGCCTGCGCTGGCAGAAGGACCAGTAGCGAAAACAAAAACGCTGCCAGCAGGCGAGCAACCCCTGCTACTCCTGCAACTATCACCCGACTCTCCCTTTTTTCTCCGCCGCAAGTTCATCCAGCGGCCCCCTGTAGCCCTCATGGTAGCCGGGGTAGAGCAAGCTGAATCCGCTGGCACGCAGCAGCGCGTTGCTGCAACGCTTGCCGGCGCTGTTTCCACCTGGACCTTCGAGTCGGAGGTCCGGCAGACCAAGCTCCCCCCTCGCCCAGGCGGCGACCTCGTGACGAGTGGCCGGGGTGTCATCGACCACGTTGTACAGCGCAGCGGGTTGCGGCAGTTCGGCCAGGTGCAGCAGCGCACGGGCAGCGTCGTCGACCTGGACCCGGTTGGTCCAGGCCGGACGGTCGGGGAGGCGCAGCTCGCCCGCGGCGACCGAGCGCAGGAACGCGCCCGGGCCGGGGCCGTAGATGCCCCCCAGCCTGGCCACGACCACTTCAGCCCGCGTTCGGGCGCGGGCCAGTTGCTCGGCTTCGAGCATGACCGCGCCGTTGAAACGCAGCGGCCTGGTATCGCCGTGTTCGTCTACCCAGCCGCCATCATCCTGCGCGTACACGGCCGTGCTCGAGGCAAGGACCAGGCGGCGCAAGTCCGCGCAGGCCGGGGTCGCCAGCAGCGTGGCCAGCCCGTCGAGATACACCGCGCGGTAGGCCTGCTCGTCGCCGCGATCAGGCGAGGCCGTAAATACAACGAGGTCGACGCCGCCCGGTATCGCGCTCTCCAACAAGCCCGACAGCGAGGCCGCGTCGCTGAGATCGGCGGCAAGCGGCCTCACGTTATCGGGCATGACAGCGGGCTTGCGGCTGAGCCCGTACACATCGCGACCGCCCTCGGCCATCATCCCGGCCACGCGTGAGCCCACGCGCCCGCAGCCGGCCACGAGCACGACTCCCGCACTCAAGGCTGTTTACCCATGGCCTTCAACTGCTGCTCGAAGCGTTCGCAGGGGTCGAGATCATCGGCTCGGGGTGTAAACCACAGGTAGTCAAACGGCAAGCGACCGTCAAAGTGTTCGGCGTAGTCGTCCGGACTCCGCTTGCCCGCGATCACCTCCACGAAAGCCAGGGACAGAAGCTGTCGGCGAGTACGCGAGTCGAGATGCCAGGCTACGCCGCGGTCGAGCCTCGTGTGGCCCAGGCCGGCGATCAACACAGCGCCGTCTTCTCCAGCACCGTCTTCTCCGGCACCGTCGTGGCCTGCCAGCGCGGCGGCCATGCGCGAGTCACGCGACTGCTGAATCACGACCATGGCGTCGACCATGTGGCCACTGGCGTAGCCGCAGTGCGATTCGATGATCTCGCGCCTGAGTTCGCCGACGGCCTTATCATCGAGCGGAGTATCCACCGGCGCCGAAAGTCCGCGGGCCTCGCCCCGGCTTATCCCTGCGCCTACCAGTTGCAGGTCTCGCTCCAGCGCCACGTTAAAAATCGGGCGATACAGTTGCCAGTCCGGCCAGCCACTCGAGTCCCAGTCCAACTCCCGCCTCAACTCCGCCGCCGTGCAGCCTCGCCGCCCTCGGTCTCGACAGGCGGCCCAGGCCTGCTCGGCCACGGCGGGGCTGAGCATCTCGAGCAGCAGCGCCGGACGGCGACCGGCGTCCACCAGCCCGCGAAGAACCGCGGCCTGCAGGCGATGGTGATCGGGGTTGTCGTGTTGCTCGCCGAGCAACACGAGTCGTGCGCCTCGAGCAGCCTCCCTCACCTCTCCGCAGTCAACCAACGCGGCAGCGTCCACCGACCAGCAACTGCCCACCAGCGGGTGATCGCGGTGGTGGGCACTGCGCCAGCCCGTGCCCAGGCTGCAACCCGCGACGAGGAGGCCAAGGGCAACCGCGACCGTCTCTTTCAACAACAATGCCACCTGGGTTTCAATGCCACCGAGGTTTCACGGCCGCCCCGCGTGGGGCACCTCCACGCGCACCAGCTCAATGCTGCCACCCAGCTGCTCGAGCGCTTCTTCGGGTTCCGAGGTTGTGGCCGCACAGATGAACAGGCTACGACCATCTTCACCTCCCAGCATGCAGGCAAACGATTCGCTGGCCAGCTCTACGCGGTCGCTGATGCGGCCCCCTTCGTGCACGCGCAACAGCTGGTTTCCGAACACCGTGGCCACCCAGATTGCGCCCTCGGCGTCCAGGCAACACCCGTCGGGGGCCACGCCCTCGAGCTTGGCCCAGCTGCGCCGGCCCGACAGCGACCCATCGGCGGCTATGTCGAAGGCCGTCAAGCAGCCGGCAAAGGTTTCGCAGATGATCAAGGTACTACCGTCGGGCGTGATCACGGTACCGTTGGGAAATTTCATCTGGTCGGCGGCTACACTGACGGCACCGTCTCGTTCGACCATGAGCAAGAGCGCGTCGCTGGGCGTGGGATCGTCACCGTAGATGTCCGAGCCGAAGTTTCCGACATAAGCGCGCCCCTGCTCATCGACCACCATGTCGTTGCAGTGCCAGGTGGCCAGGCCCGACAAGTCGGCCACCTCGACCAGGCCGTCGGGGTCCAGGCGCAGCAAGCGACGGTCGCGCATGGAAACCACCAGCATGCGCCCCGCGTCGGCCGCACCGTCGTCGGGTAACCAGCCCAAGCCCGAGGGCGACTGCTCCACCCGGCACACCAGTTCGACAGAACCGCTTTCGTCCACGGACTCCACCACGCAACGGTGCATGTCAGAATAGTAGAGGCGGCCGTCCTTCCACCTCGGCCCCTCGCCAAAGGCCAGGCCGGACACCAGGGTTTCGGTTTTATAATTCATAGCAGGCCCCCGCGACGCGCCACGAAAAATCAACGCGCCAGTGACCGTCGCTACACGCGTCGGGGAGAAGAAACAAAAGCTGAGACCAAAGCGGGGGCGTCAGTGCCAGACAAAGCCGGCGGTGGCCAGCGACGACTCAACGAAGCGTTGCACGCTGGACTTCATGAGGTAAGTAACGTGGGCACCGTCGAACCAGTGCACCGGCGGTCGCTCCCAGTGCCGCCACAACGCGTCGGCCTGGTAAGGCCGGGCCAGGCGGTCGGCGAGACCCGCAAAAATAAACCGCTTGTCCCTGGCCACCTGCGGGGCGAAGCTCAGCGGATTTATAACGCTGGTCACCCGCGCTAGCAGCTGGTAGCCCTGCTCGCTTGCGAGCGGCTTGCGACCAGGTATCGGGATCTCGTTGTCACGCACCAGGCCAGCGAAATCGACGGCGGGTATGCCCGCAATCACGCAATCGGCCGGCTCCAGTCCGCTGGTGAGCGAAGCGGCGAGTGAACCCAACGACAATCCGTACAAGCCCACCGGTTGGTCGTCTTCGCTCTTGAGCCAACCGACCAGTCGCCGCAGATCCCAGGCAGCCTGCGCGAAGCAGTAGACCATGGTCATGAAGTCGGCGGCCAGCAGTTCACGGCCGCTCGTCCTGCCGGGTGCGCGCGGACCGTGCAGCGGCAGGACGGGAAACGCGAGGTTCAAGCCGAGCTCGCTGTGAAGTTTCCGCGCGTTGAATCCGGTAAACGCGGTCAGCGGCCCACCCATGCCGAAGCCGTGTACACACACCAACCAGGGGCGCGGCGGCCCAGGGTAGCGAAGCACGTAAGCATGAAAACGACGGTTGGGCTCTATGACTTGCCAGCGTTCGCGCCCCGGCTCGCTCGGCCACGGCTCGTAGAGGCTGGGGTAACTCAACTGCTGGTACTGCAACCGCCGGAGCCCCTGCTGAGACACGGCGCGCCCCAGCGATACTTCTTCCACCGGCGGCGGGTCGCGGTGGTAGCTGGACGGGTCGGCCAACCAACCGCGTCGCTCAAACAACTGCTCAGCGTCGGCGAGCTGGGCGAAGCCCTTGGAGATTCGTTCTTCAAGGTTACGCCCGGCCGCAAGGTTGGCGGCCAACGCAAAACCCCTGTCCAGCGCCGCTTCGGCCATAGCTCCCAGCGACGGACCGGGCCGCGGGACCCGCAGGCGCATATCGTTCTCGCGGTATCCCTTCCAGGTATCGCTGAGCGTATTAACGGCGGACCGAGCAGACAGGGCAAGGTTGTCCAGGTAGTTTCCCAACTGCTTAAGCTAAACCCGCAGGGGGACTGCTGTCAATAGCTTTCTGTGCGGTTACCGTCACCCAGACCGCCGGCGGTCAGCCGGCAGACCTCAGCTCAACGGTATCCACGCTCGCGCCTGCCGGGCGGGTGACGGCGTGCAACAGCGACTCGGCCACGGTCGAGGGCTGCATGGGAGCGCCGGCGAAGGCGAGGTAGCCTTGCTCGTCCCACAGCTCGATCGCGCGCGCGGCCTCGGCCGGATCCCAGTCTTCCATGAAACCACCGTCGGTGGCGCCCGACCTGAGCAGGGTCACGCGGATGTTGTCACCGCGCAACTCGGCCCGCAGGCCACGCGTAAACAACTCGAGTCCGGCCTTTGTGGCGGTGTAAGTCGACAACAACGGAAACGGATTGAGCACCGCCTCCGAGCCTATGTTGACGATCTGCCCTCCACCCGATTTTTTCATAAGCGGCACAGCCTCACGGCTGCACAACAGCGGGCCGCCCAGGTTGGTGTAAACGGTTGCGCGCAGGTCTTCGTCCGACGCGTTTTCTATTGAGTGCAGGCAGCCGATGGCAGCGTTGTTGACCAGCAGGTCGAGGCCGCCCATTTCGCGCGCCACGGTGACAAAAGCAGCGCGCACGCTGTCAGCATCGGCAACATCGGTCGGTACGGCCAGCGCCTGCGCGCCCAGCTCGGCGGCGACGCGCTCGAGTCGCTCACGTCCGCGGGCCAGCAAGGCCACCCTGGCGCCGGCATCAACAAGACAGCGGGCAACGGCTTCGCCAATTCCGCGCGAGGCTCCGGTGACGACCGCCACGCGGCCGGCAAGTTCAGCGGCAGTACTACCCTGAGCCGGCATGGCGGCCAGCATCCAGTCCCCCCGCGCCCAGTGCAAGCGCCGATGATACATGCTCCCTTGTGGGGGCTATCGAGCAGCTTACGCAGGCGGGCGCATAGTCACGCCGACGAGCGTGTTGAGAAAGTGCTCGACCTGGTCGTCCGGCCGGCCGGCGAACTTCATCTGAACCAGCATGTGGGCCGAGCCGACCACCAACCTGGCGTCGTCGTCTGCGTCCACGTCGGCGGCGACGCTGCCCTCGGCCTGCCCGCGCTCAATGGTGTCACGCATGATGGCCACGATCTCTTCCTGTAGCTCGAGGTAGCGCGGCCAGGTGTCCTCGCCCACCGCGGTGCTGTAGTCGAGCCACACGCGCGCCACGTCGGGACGGCGAGTGACACCTTCCACGAAGGCCCGAGCGTGACGGTGCACGACCTCCGGTGCCGGGCCACCGCGGCCGTGAACGCTCTCGGCCATCTCGAGGAGAAAATCGGCCACCTCGCTGACCACCGCTTCCACCAGGCTTTCGCGGCTGGGAAAATAAACAAACACCGTTGATACCGCGCAACCCGCCTGCTCGGCCACCTGGGAGTGGCCCGCGCGGCCCACTCCCAAACGAGCAAACACCGCTATGGCAGCCTCGAGGAGCTCTCTCCTGCGCTGTTCGGGAGACAATCGCCGGCGTTTTTTTGCGTTGTTTTGCACGATCCTTGACACGGTGGGCTCCAGTGGGGTACACTCTGACGACTATTGAGTGATTTGTCAATAGTCGTTGTAAGCGAAGCGCCCGGGCAGCAAGCTGCCCGTGAGAGCAAAAACAGGAGCCACCATGAGCAAGCCAGCCGCCAGTCCCACTGACCTCAAGCCCCTGCCCCCCGAACACGCCGTGCCCGAAGAAAGCTTGGAGTCTTACGAGCTGGCCTTCGGCCAACAGATGAACACCTGGGCCGAGATACTGGAGGAAAACCACGAACGTCTTCACGCCGGAAGATTCTCGCTGCACTGGATGGAGACCGACAAGGCTAACTGGGGCCGGCGGGCAAAACCGTCGTCGCGCGGCATGACCTACACCGACACGAACCGGGTCGAACCTTACGGGCAGATGCCCGAGAAGGCCGACTGGCTCAACTTTGCACCGCGCGGTTCGGTACGCGAGCCCTACGCGGACCGCATGCCCGTGGTCTCTGCTTACGATGTCGTCGATCGCAACGAGCTGTGGGCCGAAAACGTCATCACCCTCTACGAAGAGGCCAAGGCCAGGCAGTGGAACGCCACACGCGACATTCCCTGGGACGAGCTCGAGCCCCTGCCCGATGACCTCGAGAAGGCCACCTGCCAGTTGTGTACCTTCCTGACCGAAGTCGAGTTCGTGGCCGGTGACTTCCCGGCCAAGTGGTTGTACCGCATTCCCCAGGACTTTCTCGAGGTCAAGAGTTTTCTCGCCACCCAGTTGATGGACGAGGCCCGCCACCAGGAGGTATTCCGCAAGCGCGCGATTGCCGGCGGTGGCCTGCTGCATGCCTCGCCGGGATTCGAGTGGGCGCTCAAGGCCATCATGGAAGCACCATCGCACACCATGGGTACCTTCCTGCTGAACCTGCTCGGCGAGGGCCTGGTTCTGTCCATATTCCGCTCGGGCGAAATGATAGCCAAGACCCACGTGGACAAGGAAATCTTTCGCCGTTGCTTGCAGGATGAGGCCCGCCACGTGAGCTACGGCGTCATGGAACTCAAGAACCACCTCGACAACGTGCCCGATCGCGACGCGGCGCTTGAAGACATGCACCGTTTTGCCGACGTGGGGGAGATGGTGATTCTCACCGCCTTTACCGAGGCCGCGCTGGTGGAACCGCTGTCCATACTCCTGGGAGGCGGGCTCGACCGCATAGAGCAGGGGCTGGAGCAGGCCGGTGCCCTGTGGGGCGACTTCATCGAGGAGTACCTCGGTCGCTGCCAACGCGCCGGCTTCGATCGCAGCGAGCGCTGCGGCATTCCGATCCAGGCACCGTGGTTGCAGTAATGCCCGAGCCGCAGCAACAGGGCCGCGCTGCCGCCGGGACGGCCAACGCTATAGAGTTCCCCTCGCTCGCGTGGTTCGAGCGCCTGGCCGCGATGATGAACGACAACCGCGCGCGGCAGGAAAAACTCGGCTACACGGATTGCGTGGCCGGCTTCTCGGTGACCGGTACCGAAGCGCTGACCGTGCAGGTGAGCTTTGATGAGTTCGAAGCAGTGGACGTGCGCGTGGTCGACGCGAGCGAAGCCTCGCGTGCCGACTTCACGCTGGAGGCCGATCTCGCGACCTGGCAGGCGATGATAGAAAGCATCGCCGCGGGCGAAGGTCGCCCTGCCCTCGACCAGACGCTCAACCGCCTGAGCCACATGGGCACGCCCCTGCGCCTGAGCTCGGACGACCCCCTGCGACGCGACATGTACTTTCGTTTCAACCAGAGCCTGCAGGAGTTTTTTAACGCTTCGGCGAGCTTCGAGACCAGCTTTCCCGCGTCCTGAGCCTGTTACTCATGCCCCGCCGACACGGACACTACTACGTAGACGACACCTGCATTGGTTGCGGCGCCTGCGATCACGCCTGCCCGGGCAAGGTGGAGGCGGTCTACGAGGTTCCCGGCGATTTTCTGGGCCGTTTCGCCATCGTGGTCGAGGAGTGCATAGACTGCGACCTCTGCGTGCCGCTGTGCCCGGTCGACTGCATACACGACGCCCGCAACGAGGGCATAGCCAGCAAAGATGGCGACCTCGAGCAGATCAATAAACTCCAGTCCTGGGCAGAAGCCCGTCCCCAGCCGCTGTAACGCGCGCTTTTTTCAGCGCGGCGGTACGGCTAGATTCCGCAGGCTCACGCTGCGCGAAATCGCGCTCCGCGAAACCACAGGGGGTTACCTTTGCCGATGAACAAATTCTATACAGCCATTGCCTGCGTCCTGTTGCTTACCGCCTGCGGGCAACACGAGGGCCCGGGCAGCATAGAAGGCGCGGGCCAGCCCGACTCCATGGCAGCCGACAAGACGGCCCGCCAGGCGGCGACCGCCAATGTCCTGGCCAACCGTGCGAAAGCCGGTGCAACAGACAAGCAGATCCTGTTCGGCGACCTGCACGTACACTCCACCTTTTCGGCCGACGCTTTCATGATGAGCCTGCCCATCCTCCAGGGCGAAGGCGCGCACCCGGTGGCCGACGCCTGCGACTTTGCGCGCTACTGCTCCAACCTCGACTTCTGGAGCATCAACGACCACGCCGAGGCCATCACGCCCCTGCGCTGGAAGGAAACCACCGACACCATTCGCCAGTGTAACGAGTTGGCCGGTGACCCCGACAACCCCGACGTGGTGGCCTACCTGGGCTGGGAGTGGACGCAGATAGGCTTCACCCGCGACACGCACTACGGCCACAAGAACGTCATCCTGCGTGACCTCGACGACGGCATGATCCCCACCCGGCCCATACACGCGGGCGGCCTCGCCGGACAAGGCATGCGCACCCGGCAGAGTTTTCTGCAGCGTTGGTTCCCGGTCGTCGCCGACCTCCCCAACGCCCAGCGCTACCTCAACGCCAACACCTTCCAGGAAGAAATCGGCGAGACTCCCATCTGCGCTGACGGCGTAGACACGCGCGAGCTGCCACCGGACTGCTCCGAAGAAGCGGTCTCACCCGACGTGCTCTACGAAAAACTCGCGCAGTGGGGACACGAGTCCATTGTTATTCCCCACGGCACCACCTGGGGCCTGTATTCGCCGCCCGGCTCGAGCTGGGACAAGCAACTGTCCGGAACCATGCACGACGCCGATCGGCAGACCCTGATCGAGGTCTTCTCGGGCCACGGCAACAGCGAAGAGTACCGCTCGTGGCGAGCCGCTGATATCGAACAGGAAGGAGCCGATGCCTGCCCAGCGCCCGAACCCGGCTTCGAGGCCTGCTGCTGGCGCGCCGGCGAAATCATCGGCGATCTCTGCGATAACCGGGATTCGGACGAGTGCCGCGAGAAGATAGTCGAGGCCCGCGCCAACTACCTGGCCGCGAGCCCATCGGGACGACTGACAATCCCGTGGGCGCCGCTGGTCGAGTGGGGCAACTGCGACGAATGCAGCGACTGTTTCATACCCTCGATGGGTTACCGCCCGGCCAGCTCGGCCCAGTACATCATGGCGATTTCGAACTTCGAGGACGAAGACAAGGAGCCACGACGATTTCGCTTCGGCTTCATGGCGTCGAGCGACAACCACACCGCCCGCCCCGGTACCGGCTTCAAGGAATTTGACCGGCAGGCCAACACCGAGGCCGCCGGCGCCCGCGACGAGACCTGGGCCAAGCGCTTGATGCCCAGCTACCTCGCCCCGGCAGGCGACCGCTCCCAGCAGGTCACGCCGGGCGACCCGGCCGCCATGCGTACGCAGATCGTCGACTTCGAACGACAGGCGTCGTTCTTCATGACCGGTGGCCTGGTGGCCGTGCACTCCCCGGCGCGTGATCGCGGAGCGATATGGGACTCGATGGCACGCCGCGAGATCTACGGCACCAGCGGCCCGCGCATACTGCTCTGGTTTGACCTCCTCAACGGCCCCGACGGCGAGGTGCTGCCCATGGGCAGTGAACTCGAGCTGGCCAACAACCCGCGCCTGCGCGTGCGCGCAGCCGGTAGCTTTGAGCAGACCGAGGGCTGCCCCGAAGAATCACTGTCGGCCCTGTCACCCGAGCGACTGGCCTACCTCTGCCGTGGCGAGTGCTACAACCCGGGCGAAAAACGCCGGCAGATAACCCGCATAGACGTGGTGCGCATCAGGCCGCAGGAATCGCCCGACGAGGACGTGGCCGACCTCATCGACGACCCCTGGCGCAGTTTTGACTGCCCGGCCGACGCCGACGGCTGCACGGTAGAGTTCGACGACCCCGAGTTCCTGGGCAGCGGCCGCGAGGCGCTCTACTACGCGCGCGCCATCGAAGAGCCCACGCCCACGGTGAACGCCGGCGGATCGCGGTGCGAATTTGACGAGCAGGGCGACTGCAAGCCCGACCCCTGCTACGGCGACTACCGCACCGACTACGACGACGACTGCCTGGAGCCGGCCGCCCACCGCGCCTGGTCGTCGCCGATATTCCTGACGCCGGCGGGCAGCTGAGAGCGGGAGTAGCTGAAAGCGAGGCCGGCGGTCAGAGCTTGCGCGCCAGCAGCAGGCCGTCGGCCACGCTTATCATCACTGCTTCAACGCGCGGGTCGGCGACCACGGCATCGTTCAGTTCGCGGATTGCTACCGTGTCTTCGGTCTGGTCCTTTTCGCGCGCCACCTGCCCCAGCCACAGCACGTTGTCGAACACGATCAACCCTCCCGCGCGCATGCGCGGCAACAACTGCTCGTAGTAGTCGCGGTAGCCGGTCTTGTCGGCATCGATGAAGGCAAAGTCAATGTCGGCTTCTTCGGGCAATGCGCGCAGGGTTTCGGCGGCAGGCGCGATACACAGCTCTATGGTGTCGTCCAACCCGGCGCGCGTGAAGTAGCGACGGGCCATCGAGGTCCATTCCTCGCTCACGTCGCAACAGAGCAGGCTGCCCCCCGGCGCGAGCCCACTGGCGATACAGATCGCGCTGTAGCCGGTAAAGGTACCCACTTCGACTGCCTTGCGGGCACCCATCAAGCGCACGAGCATGGTCAACAGGGCTCCCTGGTCGGGCGCTATCTGCATCATCGAGATGTCGCCCATGGCCAGGGTCTCCTCGGCCAGCTCTTCGAGCAGCGAGCGGTGCCCGGAGTCGTGCCCGCTGCGATGTGCGCACAGGTATTCGTACAGTCCCTCGCTGAGCGGCGTCGGCAGAAGGCTCATCCCATGCCCCCCCCTTCACCGTCGCGCTTTCGCCGGGCCGCGGCGCGGGCGCTCTCCACGACGTCTTCGGGGACCGGCTCCATCCAGCTCATGCCCTTGAGCATGAGTGACGGGAGGAGAAACCTCATCCAGCGGGCGGCGAGCAGCTGCGGACTGTAGCGCGGAGCGACCACCTCGCGCAGCTTGTTCTCAATGCACCCGAGGATGGCATCCACCACTATTGACGGCGGGTGCAGGTTGCCGCTGTAGGCACTGTGACTTTCGTCCTTGTCCCAGATCTCGGTATCGATGGGCCCCGGTATGACCAGTCCCGCGTGGATGCCCGACCCCGCCAGGTCGGTCCATAGCCCCTCGGTAAAACCATCCATTGCCGCCTTTGAAGCCGTGTAGGCAGTCTCGCGCGGCGGCGCGACCTGGGCGGCAAACGAAGACACGTTTACTATCCACGCCTCGCCCAGCAACAGCATGTGGGGAATAGCCGCCAGCGTGGTCCACACGCTCGACATGAAGTTAACCCGCATCACCATCTCCACGTCTTCGGGCGTAACATCGTAGATATGTTTGTGAATGGGGATGCCCGCGTTGTTGACCAGGATGTCGAGCCGACCGAAGCGACGAGCGCTGTCGTTTACCACGTGCTCGGCGAAGGCGCGCTCACCGAGATCGCCGACCATGAAGGTGGAATCCGACGCGTGCCGTTGGCAGCGGCTGGTGAGTTCCTCGAGCTCGGCCTGCCGGCGCGCAACACCCACCACGGTGCAACCACGCTCGGCCAGTGCCAGGGCCGCCTGGTAGCCTATGCCCGACGAAGCACCCGTGACCACCGCAACCTTTCCCCTGTAGTTCATCCTGTAAGCCTCTCTGTCGGTGGCAACCGTTGCGCTGCGGCTGCTCGCCCATTGGGTATACGCTCAGCCGTGGCCCTGCAACCGCGACACTTCACCCCCTTATGCAGGGGTCGGGGCCATGCGGCTGATACACAGCCGACGCCTTGCTCTTCAACGAAAAGAAGTCCCTTTGCCACCCGCTGGCCGCCAGATCCCCCTCCACGAGCTGGCGCCCGTTGACAGGTGCCGGTTGCTGCCGCTCAACTGGACAATGAGCGGGGTCTACGGGGGCCGAAGCGGGAGGATCTCCAGCCGGCCCTCCCACGGCCCACTGCAAACCAGGCTTGGCAGCAAGCAGCCGGATGCTACGGCAGGTGAAAACCCAGCTTAGCGGCTACAGTGCCGGAGCATGGACGCCCGGCGGGTAGTAGCGCCTCGCGGCGCTTGTGTCGGATGCGGCACAGCGATTGCAACGTTAAAGGAAAAGAATACAGCGGCGGGAGCCTTACAGGGGCCCCTGCCGGGGGGACAGATAACATGACCACTGAATACCATTCATCGATTTACCGCAGCGATCCCATGGGCCCAGGCGCCGCTTGCGTCGCAGTGCGGGGTTTTTCTTTGCTCGCGCTGGCAGTGCTTGCCATCACGCTGACAGCCCAGCAGGCCCAGGCGGTACCGGCCGAGGTCTCGGCCCAGGCCGTGAGCGGCCACGATTACCTGGGCGGTGGCGCGCTGGCCACCGATTCGGGCCGCGGCGTGGCCGTGGGCGATCTTGACGCTGACGGCTTTGACGACATCGCCATAGGCGTGCCCGGCAGCGACCACGTGTGCCTTGTACGCGGGCCCATCGCCATGGGAGCAGCGCCCGAAGACGTGAGCGTGCTTTGCAAAGCCGGCGCCGTCGCGCCCAACGCCTTCCGCATCAACGCACCCACGGCCTTGACGGGCAGCGGCGGTTTTGGCCTGGGCCTTGAGATTGCCGACATCGACTGCGACGGGCAGAACGACCTCATCATCGGTGACCCACTGGCCGATCCGGTGGCCGGCCTCGCGGGTGGAGTAAAGGTTGATGGCGGTGCCATCCACGTGCTGCACAAGTCGGCGGGACTTGTGTGGGGACAGGAAATATTTGCCGATAACTGGCGCCTGTACACCGGGGGCAACGGCTACTCGATAATGAGCGGTGGCGCGCAACTGGAAATGTTCGGCTACCCGGCAGCCGGCGATATAGACAACGACGGACTGGTCGACCTCGTGGTCGGCGCACCCATACACCGCCACGGATTCGCCCGCGCTGGACGCGTGTACCTGCTTGGAACCGCGGCCGTGGTCGAGTTCAACTTCTGCGCCAACGGCCCCATCAACAATCCCGTCTCCCAGCCCTTGAGCATCATGGACGGCGCGCCGGCCTGTGGCGGCTCCTGCTCCTGCGTCGCTTCGGCCTGCATCGACATGAAGAAAGACGACGCCTGGTTCGGCCAGGGCATTGACGTGGCCGACGTCAATGCCGACGGCATCGACGACCTCGTGGTCGGGTCTCCCAGCGACGGCGTGGCGGTGGAATCGCGCGTGTACATCAAGTACGGACCCATAGCGGCTTCGCCCGCGGTCTACCCGGTGGACTTTCCCTCGCCTTATTCCAGCGCCGACAGTTGCATAGGAGACGGCGACGCGGCGTTTGATCGCCTCGGCACAGACCTGGCCGCCGCCGACTACGACGGTGACGGTAAGCTCGAACTCTACATTGGCGCGCCCTTGTATTCCGGAGGCGGAATGGTCCAGAACGGCGGCGTCTTTGCGCTGACGGGCGGAAACTACGGCGCCCTGACCACGTCCATATCCACCGCACCCGTGGTCTGGTACGGCAAGGTCAACGACGGTAATCTCGGCTGGGGCGTAGACCTCGGCGACCTCGATGACGACGGCGCCCTCGATCTCTCGGTTGGCGGCTCGGGCATAGGCGACCCCAACGGCAGCACGCACGTAATAAAAGAACCCGCCCCCGACCCCTGCCTGACCCTGGTGTGCAATGACGCCAACGAGTGCACCTCGGACTCCTGCGCGCTGGGCGCCTGCGTGTTCACGCCGGTGGCCAACGGTACTGCCTGCACCGACGACGGACTTTACTGCACTGGCACCGAGACCTGCCAGGCGGCGGTCTGCACCAGCGCCGGCGACCCCTGCGCGGGTGGCGCCGAATGCGACGACAGTTGCGACGAAGCAGCTAACAGCTGCGCGGTGGCGGTGAATACAGCCTGCACCAGCGACGGCAACGAATGCACCGACGACGCGTGCGACGGCACGGGCGCCTGCGCGCATCCGGCCGTGGCCAACGACACTGTCTGCACCGACGACGGACTTTACTGTACTGGTTCAGAATCCTGCCAGGCTGGAGCCTGCACCAGCGATGGCGACCCCTGCGTCGGTGGCGCCGAGTGCGCCGACAGTTGCGACGAGGCGGCCAACAGCTGTGACGTGAGTGCGGGAACAGCCTGCACGAACGACGGCAACGAATGCACCGACGACCAGTGCGACGGAGCGGGCGCCTGCGCGCATTCGGCCGTAGCCAACGGAACGGCCTGCTCGGACGACGGGCTTTACTGCACGGGCACCGAGACCTGCCAGGCCGCGTCCTGCACCAGCGCCGGCGACCCCTGCGCGGGTGGCGCCGAGTGCGCCGACAGTTGCGACGAGGCGGCCAACAGCTGCGACGTGAGCGCTGGCACCGCCTGCATCGATGACGGCAACGAGTGCACCGACGACGAGTGCGACGGCGCGGGCGCCTGCGCGCATCCGGCCCTGGCCAACGGAACGGCCTGCTCGGACGACGGGCTTTACTGCACGGGCATTGAGACCTGCCAGGCCGCGGTCTGCACCGGCGCCGGTGACCCCTGTTCAGGGCTGGGCGTGTGCTTCAGCTGTGACGAGGCCGCCGATAGCTGCGACGACACCGACGCCGACGGCGACCTGATCTGTGGTCCCGATGACAACTGCGCCGCCGAGTACAACCCGGACCAGCTCAACAGTGACTGTCCCCCTGGAGGCACCGACACCGGCTTCGGTGGCATAGACTGCTCGGCTCCCCTGGGCGCCAACGAAGCGGGCTGCTGTGACGGTGGCGATGTATGCGACGCCTGCCCGGCCAACAACGACAACTCGAAGTGCGACGCCGGCCTGTCGGGCGGCGAGAGCATCGGGGCCGCAGGAGGCAGCTTCAGCCTCGGTGGCTGTCTAAGCGTAACCATCCCTGCCGGCGCCCTGGCGGCCGACACCAGTATCTCTGTGTCCACAGGGCTCAACGCTTCGACCAACCCGCTGATAGGCGGCGACCCGATCAAGCTGAAGAAGGCCGGTGGATCGTCAGTTCACAAGTACATAATACTGCCGCACGGACAGTCATTCCTCGTGCCCATCACGCTGGGATTCTGCTGGGACGACGCCGATAACGATGGCACGGTTGACCTCGGGACCTGTGATCTCGACGCGTCGCTGACCTGCGACGACAACGCCGACTGCGGTGCTTTTGCCCCCTGCAACGGTGGCGGGAGCATGGCTGAAAACAACCTGCTGCTGCGCCGCGAGGGCAAGAACTTTGACTACGCCGGCTTTGGGACTTCGGCGCCCGGCAGTGTCCAGAAATGCGGCGACGCCGAACACCAGAACGTGGGCACCTGCGGGCCCGCCGCGGCAGTAGCAGACTGCACGGACGCGCCCGGGGTCGACGAAGCCAGCGTGGCCAACTGCTGCGACACGGCCGGCAACTCCTGGCCCTGGCAGACCTGCAACTTCTCCGAGTACTACTTCGGAGAACTTTCCGGCGACCTTATACCAGGCAAGGGCAGCGAGAAGACCGACTGTCACCTCGAGTGGAGCGTGGTCAATCCTTTCAACACCGAGGACAAGTACGACAGGAGAGGCCTGCTCAACTACAAGCAGGACTGCACCGATGGTGACGCCAATTGCGACAAGGACGGCGAAGCCAACGGGGTGTGTATCTTCGAAATCGGCCTTTGCCTGAACGTCGACGACAGTCGCCTGTTCGACAAGAAGACCCTCGACCCGGTCTGCACCCCGACAGCGACCGACCTGTTCCAACTCAAGAAACCCCGGCCCAACAGTCGCAAGCTGCACGAGGCCGAGGCGGCCGAGGCGCTGCTGGCCGCGGTGATGGAGCTCGACGTGGAGGCAACGATCGGTGGCCGCAGGCTCAACGAGGTGACCTTCTCGGGTCTCGGCTACGACAACGGCGACGCCTGCACCAATACATTCCAACTCGAGGTGCCGCTCAACGGACGCTCCAAGGCCAAGGGCAAGCTCAAGGCCGGCGTAGAAACCGTAGCCTCGGAAACCCTGCGCGCAACCAAGGACAAGGACACGCTCAAGTTTACCTGTTACAGCAGCGAGTGAGCCTGCAGCCGCGCCGGCCGAAACCAGGCCGACGCGGCTACGGCCGCGGGTCGTTCAGACCAGCGGCACTACCTCGCGCATAAATCGGCGTGCCTGCGAATCCTCACCGCCGGCGTCGCAGAGGTCCTGGAACCAGCAGATCACCAGCGACGCGCCCCGCTCGGTAAAAAACCTTATCTCGGCCGCGATGTCTTCGGCCCGGCCCGTCCAGCAATTGGCCAGGAACTTGGTGAGTTGTTTTTCGTTGTAGTGCGGCCACCAGCGTGCGGCAAAATCACGTAGCTCGGCTTCGCTCTCGTAGATCACGCAGGTGTTCTCCACCGATATGCGCACGCTGTCGGGGTCGCGGCCGCGGTCGCGACAGTGCCCTGCAAGGATCTCGCGCTTGCGCTCGTACTCGTCGGGCCCGCGGTTATGGTTCCAGCCGTCGGCCACTTCGGCCACCATGCGCAGGCCGACTTTTTCGCCCTGCGTGCCTATCCATATCGGGGGCCCCCCGGCCTGCAGCGGCTTTGGCTCGTTTATGGCGTCGGTCACCCGGTGGTGCACACCCTCCACGGTGGCTTTCTCGTCTGCGAACATCGCCCGGCAGATGCGCGCCGTATCCTCCATGCGGTCGAGCCGCTCGCGTATGCCGGCAAACGGGTACTCGTAGGCCTCGAACTCCTCGGTTTTCCAGCCGGCGCCTAAACCCAGGTCGACCCTGCCGCCGCTCATCACGTCCACGCAGCTGGCGAGCTTGGCGAGGTAAGCCGGGTTACGGTAGGCGCTGCAGGTCACCAACTGTCCCAAGCGCACTCGGCTTGTCACCTGCGAGAGAGCGGCCATCGTACTCCAGCACTCGAAGGTTGGCTCCATGGCCGGGCGCGGCACGGTGTGAAAGTGGTCGTACAACCACAACGAGTCGTAGCCAGCGTCTTCAAGCGCGCGCGCACTCGCGGTCAAGGCATTCCACTGGGACTCGCCGCCCTGGAGATGCTGCATCTCCATGCGCCAGCCCTGCGGCACGAACGTTCCATATTCAACGGCCATGACGGTTAGTTAGGCGAGCGCCCCCGCTCTGGCAATCAGGCGGCCCGCTTCAAGGGCGAACCGTATGACTGGTGGGCCCCACCAGCGTGGCCAGGCGCGGCTGTATCCACTCCACCCAGCGGCACAGGCGCTCGCGGGTTTCGGCGGGCTCGATGAGATCGTGCACACCGAAGGACTCGGCGCGCGGAAACGGCGTGCGCGAGGCGGCGAACTGTTCCTCGAGCTCGCTGCGAAGGGCGTCGGGATCATCGGCGGCGGCTATCTCGCGTCCGAAGGCCACCGCCACGCCACCCTCGACGGGCAGCGCGCCGCTCTCGGCCGAGGGCCAGGCCAGCACGTACGAGTCCGGGCCGAAATGGGCCGCGGCGGCCACGCCGAAGGCCTTGCGCAGGTGAACCGCCGCCCAGGGCACCGATGACTGGTTGGCCGCAAATATGGTCTGCGCGCCGTAGCGGATGGTGCCGGCCGCCTCGGCACCGGTGCCTATCATGAAACCGGGCTCGTCGACCAGGCTGATGATGGGCAGGTGAAAGCTGTCACAGAGGTCAATGAAACGCCTGGCCTTCTGCGCCCCGTCGGCGTCCATCGCGCCAGCCCAGAAGCGGCAGTCGTTGGCCCACACGCCCACCGCCTGCCCGTCCAGTCGCGCCAGGCCGGTGACCTGCGAAGGCCCGTAGCCGGCCGACATCTCGAAGAAACTGCCCGCGTCAAATACCAGTTCCAACACCCGCCTGATGTCGAAGGCCTTGCGACGGTCGCGCGGGATGATCGAGTTGAGTTCGCTTTCGGCCCGGGATGGATCGTCGTCGCAGGCCACCCGGGGCGCCGGCTCCCAGACGTTGGTGGGCAGGTAGGAAAGAAAGCGCCTTACCTGCGCCAGCGCACCCGCTTCGTCGTCGGCCAGGTTGTCGACCACGCCGCTGTGCATGTGCACGGCCGCACCGCCGAGTTCTTCCTTGGTTTTCTTCTCGCCCAGCGCGCGCTCAACAACCGCCGGCCCGGCGATGAGCACCTGGGATGTATCGCGCACCATTATGGAAAAGTGAGAAGACACCAGGCGCGCAGCCGGGAAACCCGCCACCGGCCCCAGTGCCACCGACACCACGGGCACCGCCGCCATGGCCTCGGCAAACGACATGAACCTGGGCGTAACGTAAACCGGATCGCCGGCGTGGGCTCCGCCGCCACCCTTGCCCGCGTTCTTGCCGCCACGTGTTCCGGCCACGCTGCCGCCGCCGCCCTCGAGCAGGCGCACCAGGGGCACCCGGTACTGCACGGCCAGTTGCTCGGCGTAGACGCTCTTGCGCAGGCCGGCCGGCGTGGGCGACCCGCCCTTGAGCGTGAAATCCTCGCCCCCTACCACGCAGGGCCGACCGTCCAGGCGCGCCATGCCCAGCACGTAGTTGCCCGGCGTGAATTCGACCAGGCGTCCCTCGTCGTCGATCTCGGAGTGACCGGCCATCGGGCCCTGCTCGGCGAAGCTCCCCTCGTCGACCAGCACGTCAATGCGCTCGCGCACCGTCAGGCGGCCCTTGCCGTGCTGACGCTCAACGGCCTCGGCGCCGCCCATGGCCAGCGCGGCCTCGCGGCGCGCCCGTATCCCCTCGGTTTCCTTGTCCCAGCCCACGGACTGGTTTTAGCAAACCCCGGCCGTGATGAAAGGCCGCGTCATTTACCCACCTCTTTCTACAGGCACAGGCAGCCCGGTGCGCCGGTGGGATCGACGGTACAGACCTGGGCGGGATCGGCGCACACCCCGTTGCAGGTGGGTCCGCCAAGCGACTCGCAGGGGTCCTCGGGTGGATCAACGCACTCGCACTCCTGCAGCCCGGCGCTGTACTCGCAGACCTGGCCGGGATTAATGCACACCCCGTTGCAGGTGGGTCCGGCCAGCGACTCGCAGGGGTCCTCGGGCGGGTCAACGCACTCGCACTCCTGCAGTCCGGCGCTGTACTCGCAGACCTGGCCGGGGGTGCTACACCACCCGTCACAGGTGGGTCCGGCCAGCGACTCGCAGGGATCCCCCGGCGGGTCAACGCACTCGCACAGGGCGGCAGTCACTACACCCGACTGCTCACAGAGCTGAGGATACGGGCAGGTGCCCGCGCAGGCAGGCGACGACGCCACGACGCAGGGCAACAGCTTCCACGGCCAGCAGCTACCGTCCGTCACGTCGTTGTCGAACTGGTCGCAGTCATACTCCAGGTTGTCAACGCCGTTGATCAGCCGCGCCATGCGCGCAAGTGCGACCCTTTGGACACAGTCCACGAACGCCGCCGGCGCGACAGAGCGGTCAGCGAGTGCGCACTCACCGGGAAACGCCAGCCCGAGATCCACCGTCGCGCACTTCTTTAACACCGCCTTCTCTACCTTGGCGACCGACCGCGCCAGTTTGCCGCGAGCGTCAGTCTTGATCGCCTCGAAGCCTTCGACCAGCGGACCGGGAAGTACCGGCAACTCCGGCACTTCGAGCAGGCCTTTCTTCTTCCAGTACGCAAAGCTCCCCAGGCCCGATTTCATTACCCCGCCCATGGCCTTGAATACGACCGCCTGGCAGCGAGCGCCGTCCCGGTCAATGTCATCCGCGATAATCGCTGCGTCGGCGTCGTCACCCAGCAGGTCAACGAGCGTTCCTACCTCGTGGTCGAGCACCTCGGCCGCGGCGTCGGCCGCCGCCACGTAGCCATAGGGGGGCGCCGGATTGAGCGCGAAGACTTCGCACTTCGTCGTGTCCACCTTTTCCAGCTTGGCGATAGCCTTTGCCACCTTGCCCCTGCGATCGGCCCGAACACACTCGGCCACGCTGGCCTCGCGCCCGCGACCGGCATCCTTGACGCAGGAGGCATTCTCTTTTTCCTGGACCTTGGCCAGCTTGAACGCCGCCTTGTTCATGGCGGCAATGCAGCCCGGGGCGCCCTCCGGAAATTCGAACGCCGAGGTGCAATCGTCGAAGCAAAAGGGACTACCCCCCTCGCTGAACGGCGGATCACAGTCTTCGCCCGGGCCGACCATGCCGTCGCCGCAGATCGCCCCGCGCGCGAACAGGATGTCCCAGTCATTGTCGATGCCGCCCGTGTCGTATTCACTCGCCCACACCGCCACCCAGTTGCCGGCGCTGTCGCTTGTCAGCTGGGGGACGAAGTCCCAGACAGAATCAACAGCAGCGTGGCTGTTGAGCGGCGCCGCAGCGCTCCAGGTCGCACCGTTGTCGGTCGAGCGCGCGAACAGGATGTCAGGATCATCACCGATGCCGCCCGTATCGTAGGAACTCTCCCACACCGCCACCCAGTTGCCGGCGCTGTCGGTTGTCAGCTGGGGGTAGGAGTAATTCCAAAGACTAGAAAAATCCGAAGAATCAGAATCAACAGCAGCATAGCTGTTAAGCGGCGCCGCCGCGCTCCAGGTCGCGCCGTTGTCGGTCGAGCGCGCGAACAGGATGTCATAATCATCACCGATGCCGCCCGTGTCGTATTTACTCCCCCACACCGCTACCCAGTTACCGGCGCTGTCGGTTGTCAGCTGGGGGGGCAGGTCATCATAGTCACCACCAGGATCAACAGCAGCGTAGCTGTTAAGCGGCGCCGCAGCGCTCCAGGTCGCGCCGTTGTCGGTCGAGCGCGCGAACAGGATGTCATAATCACTACCGATGCCGCCCGTGTCGTAGCGACTCCACCACACCGCCACCCAGTTGTCAGCGCTGTCGGTTGTCAGCTGGGGGAATAAGTCAGAATCACCATCCCACCCAGGAGAATCAACAGCAGCGTAGCTGTTAAGCGGCGCCGCAGCGCTCCAGGTCGCGCCGTTGTCGGTCGAGCGCACGAACAGGATGTCAGAATCATTACCGTAGCGACTCCACCACACCGCCACCCAGTTGCCGGCGCTGTCGGTTGTCAGCTGGGGGGACCAGTCAATAGTACCGTCACCAGTACTTGGGCTGTGAAGCGGCGCAGCGGCGCTCCAGGTCGCGCCGTTGTCGGTCGAGCGCGCGAACATGATGGCAGGATCAGTAGTCGGGTACCCACTGGTCCACACCGCCACCCAGTTGCCGGCGCTGTCGGTTGTCACCGGGACCCCCCCGCCGTTGTTGATTGGGTTCCAATTCCAGTCAGTGTTAACTGTTGCGTAGCTGTTAAGCGGTGCGGCCGCGCTCCAGGTCGCGCCGTTGTCGGTCGAGCGCGCGAACAGGATGTCCCAATCACCACCTATGCCGCCGGTGCCGTATTCACTCCTCCACACCGCCACCCAGTTGCCGGCGCCGTCGGTTGTCAGCTCGGGGACCCTGTCCCCGTTAGAACTGCTATACCCACCATGAAAATCAACAGCAGCGTAGCTGTTAAGCGGCGCCGCATCTCCGAACTTCATGCCGGCGGCTCCCACCGGTGCGGCCGACAGTACCAGCATCGCCAGCACCGCCACCGTTAAAGCCGCTACGCTCACAACGCTCCGGACAGTCTCCAACCTTGAAATTGAAACCACGTCTGAATCCATGCCGTAAGGCCCCCTTTACCCATCGGCCGCGGCCCAGCGCGGGGACGGGAGTGTCCGGGCACGCTAATAAACTTTTACCCGTACGGCAATGCCAACGACGCCGGTAACGGGTTACAGGCGCTTATTGCCCGCGTACGCCTGCTGGGAGACGAAAACACTGTTGGCGCAACCGGGGGGTAGCCGTTCAGGCACCCGCCAGGCGGCCCTTGCCGGCACCCCCATCCCCCTTGACATATATACCCCCCGGGGGTATATTCCCGGCATGGACGATGAGACCCGCAAGAAGGTTCTGACCCGGCTCAACCGGGCCGAGGGGCAGGTGGCGGCCCTGCGGCGCATGGTGGAGCAGGACACCTACTGCGTGGACGTGCTCACCCAGGTCGCGGCCGCCCAGGGCGCGCTCGGGCGCGCGGGCGAGATGATACTGTCGAACCACATCGAGACCTGCGTCAGCCACGCGTTTGAAAGCGGCAGCGCCGACGACCGCGCGGCCAAGGTAGACGAGCTGATGGAAGTGTTCTCGCGCTACAGCCGCATAGGGGCGCGCTGATGGTTTTCCTGGCCGAAGCCTGGGGCGTGATGCTCTCGCTGGCACCCTGGCTGCTGCTGGGCGCCGTCGTGGCCGGTCTGCTGCACGTCGCGCTCCCGGCCGGCTTCGTACACCGCGAGCTGGGCGGGCGGCTGGGCGTTCTCAAGGCCGTCGCGCTGGGCGTGCCGCTGCCGCTTTGTTCCTGCGGAGTCATCCCCGCCGCGCTGGGGTTACGTCGCGACGGCGCCGGTCGCGGTGCCACGGTTGGATTCCTGATAAGCACGCCGCAGACCGGTGTTGACTCGGCCCTGGTGAGCGCGTCGTTCCTCGGCTGGCCCTTTGCCCTGTTCAAGATAGCGGCGGCCGCGGTCACGGGCATAGCCGGCGGTTACCTGGCGGGCGCGGTTTCGCCGGGAGCCGTACAAGGCGACGAACAACAGTCGCCCGACGAACAGGCCGAGCGCAGCCTGCGGGGAATGGCGTCACACTCGATCAGTATCCTGCGCACCATATGGCGCTGGATCGCCGTGGGCGTGCTGGCGTCGGCCGCAATCTCGACCTGGGTACCGCCGGGCTCACTGGCCGGGCTGGGCAGCATGGCCTCTATGCTGGCGGTGCTGGCCGTGTCGGTGCCGCTGTACGTGTGCGCGACCGGCTCGGTGCCCATAGCCGCGGCCCTGGTTGCCGGTGGCCTGCCCGCGGGCAGCGCGCTGGTATTTCTCATGGCTGGCCCGGCCACCAACGTGGCCACCATCGGTGCCGTCTACCGGGCGCTGGGTGGCCGCACGCTGGCCGTGTACCTGGGCACCATCGTTGTCGGATCCATTGCAGCCGGCCTGCTGTTCGACTCGCTGCTGCCCGTGGGAGCCGCTGCCCTGCCCCACCACGGCAACGGGCCGGCCTGGTGGGAACTGGGCTCGGCGTTGCTGCTCACGGGAGTGCTCGCGTGCTTTGCCGTGGGCGAACTGCGCACGGCGCTTACCCGGGCCATGACCTCGCGCAGGACGGCCGACCTCGAGCTGACCGTCGAAGGCATGACCTGCAACAACTGCCGCACGCGACTGGAGACAGCGCTGCTGGCGACACCGGGCGTCAAATCGGCGGTCGTCGTGCTCGAGCCGGGCGGCGCCAGCGTATGGGGCGATGTCGACGAGCAAAAGGTCCGCGAAGCGATAAGCGAGGCCGGCTACACCCCCCTGCCGGCCACGGGTGACTGACTGCCGTCAGGACCAGGCCACGGCGATCTCGCGAGGCCCCGAGTAGGGTAGCCTGCCATGCGAGGTGGAATGGTTGTCTATCACCAGCACGTCGCCGCGATGCCAGGACGTCACCTTCATATTGCGCCAGATGGCGTCGAATACTGCCGCCACGTCGCGGTTCGGGATCTCGCTGCCGTCAAGCCGGGTACAGTGCATGGCCTGCTCCTCGCTGCTGCGGGTAAAGCGTTGCAGCAGGGTCAGCAGTTTCGCGAACTGCCACACCGCGAAGTTTCGCAAGGTTGGCCGCATCCTGAAAATACGCCGGTACTCGCCGGCGGCAGACGACAAGTGAAACACCTGCAGGTGATTGTGCCACGCAGCCTCGCCCGTTTCAGGATGGTCCCTGCTGATCGCCTGGGTACTCACCAGGCGCAGGCCGTTGTCGTCAAGCCAGGTGACATCAAACCCCTGCTCGCGACACTTGGTTTCCACGGCCACGCGGTCGGTGGTGCCGAACATCTCGTCCCAGCCCTTGAGCTGAAACGGGCTACGGGACTTCACGCCGGGACCGCAGTAGTTGCGCACGATGCGCAGGCCTCCTTCGACCAGTCGCGCCTTTAAATCCTCGTCGAGTTCGCGCCACACCCTGCGCAGGTCGGTCACCGGTGTTTCGCCGCTGTCTTCACCCGGTTGCTCGAAGCAACAGAAAAACAGTTTCCCGGGAGGATTGGCCACGAAGGTCATCTCGGCGTGCTGGGCTATGGGAAAGTGGGCGGGCAACTCGCTGGCAGAAAAAATGTAATCGCTGCCCTGCAGCGGCTCGCGGGGCGAGGTGCCGAGGTACTCTTTGCCCAGCCGGGGCGCGACAGCGCGGGCCACGGCCTCGAAGCCGACAGCGTCGGTGATGTTGAAATCGCGAAACAGCAGCGCCCCGTGTTCGACCAGCCTCGCCTGCACCCAGTCGCTGTTGCGCAGTAGCCAGGAAACCAGCCCCGGCCCGGAGTCCACGCCGGCGGGCCCCAGTAGCAGGGGCAGATCGCCCTCTCCCAGTGCCCTGCACCCCGCCGGAACGGAGGCCGGTGTTGCCCGGTCGATCACAGGTAAGTCCAGGTGGCCAGTAGTCGACATCGCCAGCCACAGTGCCCCCCGGTAGCACCCATGCCAAGCCCCGCTGCTGGACGAAACCGTGTCACTGCATTACGGTCTCTGGGCTAGCGGCGAACTTTACTATGTGCAGACACGGGCCTGGTAACCAGGAAAACCAATAACATGGCCGATAACATTCCGCGTGGGGCCTCGTGCCCCCACCAGTTAGACCTGATGAACCCAGAGCTCATGAGCCAGGGGCTTCCACACGAAGACCTGGCCGCCATGAGACGAGAGTGCCCCGTCGCACTGCAGGATAAAACCGAGCACGGCGACAAGTTCTGGGCGATCACCGGCCGCGAGGAGATCGATTATATTTCCAAGCACCCGGAGCTGTTCTCGTCGGCGACCAACGGTTCCCACCCCCTCCCGGGCGACCAGGACCCCGGGGTCAGCGATATAGTGCGCCGCTTGATCATCAACATGGACCCGCCTGAGCACAACCAGTATCGCAAAGTTGTAAGCAACGCGTTCAAGATCAGGGCCATCGACAAGCTCGAACCGATGATGAGAGAGAGAGCTCGCGAGATAGTCGACAAGGTTGCGCCGCGTGGAAGTTGCGAGTTCGTGTCCGAGGTCGCATCGGAAATGCCGCTGTTCGTCATCTGCGAGTTGATGGAAATGCCCACCGAGGGACGGCAGGAGTTCTCGGAGCTGGTCACTACCATGCTCGGCATGGACGACCCCGAGCTCAACGTAAGCTCGGTGGACGGCCAACTCGCGGCGGCGCGGATCTTCGAGGTCGCGATGGGGCTGGCGACCGAACACAAGGCCAACCCTAAAAAGGGCACCGTGCTCGACGCGTTGCTGACCGGCGCGGTGGAAGGCGAGGCGCTGGACGAGTTCGAATTCTGCTGCTTCTGTCTCATACTCATCGCCGGGGGTGTTGAAACCACGCGCACGGCCACGGGCCAGGGCATGCGACTGTTGATGGAATACCCCGACCAGCTGCAGAAACTCGTCGACGACCCTTCGCTGATCCCCGGCGCGGTTGAAGAGATTCTTCGATTTCACCCTCCATTTAATTTCATGCAGCGCACCGCCACCAAGGACCTCACGCTGGGCGACATGGAAATTAAGGAGGGCGACATAGTGAAAATGTTCTACCCGGTGGCCAACCGCGACGAAGCGGTATTCGGTGACGACTCCGATCATTTTGACGTGACCCGCGCCGAGCGGATGCACGACCTGAGAGGAGAACACCGCACTTTCGGCATAGGCCACCACTACTGCATCGGGGCATACCTCGCGCGCTTGGAACTCTCGGTGATGTTCGAAGAAATCATTCCGCGCCTGCGCAACCCGCGCCTGGTGGGTGAAGCACGACCGCTGGTGTCCCACTTCGTTACCGGGTTGAAAAAGATGCAGGTTGAGTTTGACGCCGAGGCCAGCGAGGGCTGAGTCCCGCGCACAGAAAAGGGGAGACAAGCATGTTGCAGAAATTTGTTCTTATTACCGGAGCCCTGGACTACCTGGTGGGACTGGCCACCTGGGGAGGCGCGCTGGCCGCCCCCGCCCCCGACCACTTCGTGGCCAACATGACCCTGGGCATGTTCCTGATGATGGCCGCCGCCTGCCTCGTGTGGGCGTCAAAAGACATCGCCGCGCGCGCCCCGGTAATCGTCTGGCAGGGCCTTGTGCGACTGACCGCCGTCGCCTCGGTTATATACGCGGTGCCCGCGGGCCTGGCCCATCCCGGTCTGTACGCCCTGGTGGTCTTCGACGGAGTAATCGGTCTCGTTTACGTCTTCGGCACCCAGCGCTTCACCGGCCAACCGATGCTGCAGCTGCTGGCCTGGCGTAGCTGAGCCGAACGGCGGCCCGCGCCAGCAGAAAAGCTGCCAGCTCAGATCAGCTGTCCGAGTATGACGAGCTGACCGCCCAGGCCCACGAACCAGACCAGCGTGCGCCAGGGCTGAAGGCCGGCCGTATACACGGGCACGTAAAGAACGCGGGCCCAGAAAAACACCGTGGCCCCCAGGGCCGTGGTCTCGTTGGCAAGGCCCGCCGTGTGGGCAACCAGCACGAGAGCGGCAAACGGCACCAGGCTCTCGATGAGGTTGTAGTGAGCGCGTACCGCACGATCGGTCCACTCAGGCACTTCGAGCGCGCTGTCGCGATTGCCCATCAGCCACTCCATGCCACCAGCCGCTCCGAAACGTCCGGCCAGGTACAACGCGGGGCTAAGCAGCGCCAGGGTGCAACAGTAAACCAGCATCAATAGATCGGTAGTCATGTTTCGTTTCCTCCCTTGTTCTTCTCGCCGTCGCCGGGCAGGGCCAGCGAAGCATCGAACCAACTCAGTATACGGTCGTTCTCGTCACGGGCATAGGTATGCGACAGACCGTCTATCTCCCGGTATACAAGATCCGCGCCGGCTTCCCGGAGCTGCCCGGCGGCCCAACGCGCTGTTTCCACCGGGAACATCCAGTCCAGGGCGCCGTGCACGAGATAAATACGCCTGCCCGCGGCGCGCTGCATGTTGCCTCGCTCGAGGTTTCCGGGGTGCAGTACCCCCGACATCGGAGCAAACGCAGTAAAAGGTGAATCTTCGGCAAGGCCGGTGAGCAGCGAGTATGTCGCGCCGTCGGACAGGCCGGTGAGCAGGATGCTCGAGCGCTTTACCGGCCAGCGCTCGGCGACCAGCTCTACCATGGCCCGCAGGGCCGGGCCGTCGATGTCTTCGCCCATCATCGACCAGGTCGAGCCCTGGGCGGTAGGAGCGAGCAGAAAAAAACCACGGCCGCGGGCCTCCCTCAGCCAGCTCCACATGAAACCGCGCCCGTCGCCCGAGCCTCCGTGCAGGGCTACCACGAGCGGCATCTCGGCGCTGCCGTCCCACCACTCGGGAACGTAGAGCGCGAAGCCACCGCGTGCCTTGCGATCGTTGGCGTCACCGCCCAGGTGCACGCCCGTGGCCACACCCTCGCGCGGCTCGGGATCAAGCTCGTCGAGGCGATCGTGAAACTCCTGTTCGACAAAGAATCGCCCGAGCGGCGGGAAGGTGCGCAGTGGGTAGAGTTGTTCGAGCGAACGGGTGAAGGCACCCATCGACGCGAGCACCTGCATGATGCCCTGCTCGGCCGACGCCTCTGAGCAGAAAAGATCGAAGGCCTCGGCCAGCGATCGGCCACCGGCCAACAGCTGGTCATTGAAGCCGCGCAAGGCCTCGGGCGGGCTGGCAGCTGCAATACCGTCCAGCCCCGAGGCGAGGCGCTGTCCCACCGGTTTCATGGCTGCACGCAGGGCGGGCAGCTCGGGCGGATGGAGGCGGCGCTGCACCTGTTCGAAGCCGTCGAGAGTGGCCAGCAGCGGGCCCACCGCAGCCGCCATCACCGCTTCGTAATCATCAGCCACTTACGTACCCCGCGGCAATCAGAACGGCAGTTCGTCGAGGGTGTCGGCCGTGGCGTCGATGGCGTCGTGGGCCTGGTTGCCCGCGATCGGGACTATGGAAACCACCGCACCGGCGACCCGCAGCGGCACCGAAACGATCTTGGTCAGCAGGCAGCCGGTGCTCATGAAACAACCCAGCAGCAGGGCGACCCACATCCAGCTGGCACGGCGACCGTTGATGACATTGTTCATCGGGCCATTGTAGCGCGCCTGCAGCCGCGCTGCTCGCTGCCGACCAAAACGCAACGGCAAATGCCTCGTATCAGCCGCGCACATCAGGCAGAAAGACAGTCACGCCACCCGTGAAAACAGGAAAAATCGTGAAAAAAAACGACTCCCAGGCAAACGATCTCTTCAATCTCGAGGGCCGCGTGGCTCTCGTCACCGGCGGCAGCCGCGGCATGGGCAAGGAGATGGCGATGGCCTTCGCCCGTGCGGGCGCCGAGGTGGTGGTCGCCAGCCGCAAGGAGAAGGCATGCGAGGAACTGGCCACGCAGCTCACCGAGCTCACCGGTCGACGCGCGCTGGGGGTCGGCTTTCACGCCGGCCACTGGCAGCAGTGCCAGGAGCTGGTCGACACGGCCTACAAGCACTTCGGCCGCGTCGACGTGCTGGTAAACAACGCCGGCATGTCGCCGCTGTACCCTTCGCTCGCCGAGGTGAGCGAAGAACTCTTCGACAAGGTCATAGGCGTAAACCTCAAGGGGCCCTTCAGGCTGTCGGCGCTCGTGGGCGAGCGAATGGCGGCGGGCGACGGCGGGTCTATTATCAACGTGAGCAGCATCGCCGCGGTGCAGCCCACGCCCAACGAGCTGCCCTACGCCACGGCCAAGGCCGGGCTCAACGCGCTCACCCTGGGCTTGGCCCGCGCCTACGCTCCCTCGGTCAGGGTCAACTGCATCATGCCCGGGCCGTTTCTCACCGACATCAGCAAGGCCTGGGACATGGATGCCTTCGAGCAGAGCGCCACCGCCCACATACCGTTGCAACGCGGCGGCCAACCCGACGAGATCGTGGGAGCGGCGTTGTACCTGGCCAGCGACGCTTCGAGCTACACCAGCGGTTCTGTAATCAAGGTGGACGGCGGCACGGCCTGGCCGGCGGCCTGAGTCCACTCCGTTAGCCGTTGGCGATTATACGCTCGGCGAAATTGCGGATACTGTCGAGCCCGGTTGCCTCCAGCGCAACGATGGACAATCCGTGCACCTGCTCACGGCGCTGCAGTTCCTCGACCATCTGAGCGGTAGTGCCCGCGAGCACGGCCGGGTGACGGCAGAACTGCTCGGCCGTGAGCCCGAACATGGCAGCCGCGCCCTCGGCGGTCTCGGCGGCCTGCTTCTCGCTGTCGGCGGGCTGGTAAACGAAAATCGTCGTAGCATAACGCACGGCACCGTCCGTCCGGCCAGCGGCTTTGGCCTCCTCCCGCACCAGCGCGAGCTTTTCGGCGACCGATTCGTCGCCGAAGGCACTCACGCTTTCCAACGTGGTCGTACCGGCCTTGCCGATCTCGGGCACCATGTGGAGAATATCGGCCCAGCGCCCGGCGCGCCTGAGTATGCCCTTGCCACCGCCGCCCAGCATCAGCGGTGGTCGCGGCTGTTGCGTCGGGGTCGGCCTGACCACGGCGTCGTGCAGCCGATAGTGCTCGCCGTCAAAGCTGCAAGGCTCACCGGTCCACAGTGCCTGCATGATCTCTACCGCCTCGTCCATCATGCGCAGGCGCTCGGACACGGGCGGAAAGTCCAGGCCGAACATCTCGAACTCGGCCCTCGTCCAGCCGGCACCTACGCCGGCAATCACGCGACCTCCACTGAGCTCGTCGAGCTGGGCAAACTGGCGAGCGAGCATGGCCGGGTGACGAAACAGCGTGCAGGCAACGTGGCTGCCCAGCTTGATGCTACGCGTGCGCTGGGCGATGGCACCAAGCAGCGCAAACAACTCGTAGGTTGGCTGCTCGGTCTTGAGCTCGCCCATCTGTTCAAAAAGATAATGGTCGGGCACGAAGACGGTCGTATAACCCAGCGACTCGGCCAGCTGGGCCTGCTCAACAAAAGCATCCAGCCCGTGCCCTTCCTGCTCGACCTGCCCTCCCCCGACTACTACTGCATACTCCATGACGTCTCCCTTGCGCGCCAGCGGCGCCGACAAGGTGTCGCCGTCTCAGGTCGCAAAGGCAACCGGCGCGCCAGCCGTGGTCAGGAGAAGTAGTCGTCGAGGCTCTCGCGTATGCGCGGCGCCAACACGTACAGTCCTATGACGTTGGGCAGCGCTACTACGAACAACAGCGCGTCGGACATGGTGAGCACGGCGTCAAGATCAAGCACACAGCCCAGCACGACGAAAGCGCAGTAGACCAACTTGAAAGAAAGCTCGGCCACGCGCGAGTCGCCCACCAGGTAGGTCCAACCCTTGAGCCCGTAGTAACCCCAGGCGATCATCGTGGAGTACGCGAACAGCAGCGCGGCCAGGCCGACGGCTGCCGGCGACCACGACAGCGTGCTCTCAAAAGCGCGCGAGGTAAGCGCCACTCCCTGTACCCCGCTGCCCGCCAGCGATGGTTCGTACACCGTGGTGAGGATCACCAGCGCCGTCATGGTGCAGATCACGACCGTGTCGATAAACGGTTCGAGCAATCCGACCAGGCCCTCGGTTGCAGGGTGGTGGGTGTTGACCGCCGAGTGGGCGATGGCGGCCGAGCCGAGTCCAGCCTCGTTTGAGAAAGCCGCGCGGCGAAACCCGAGCATCATCACGCCCAGCACGCCACCGCTTATGCCCTCGGGCGAGAACGCCCCGTGCCATATCGAAGCAAACGCACCCGGGACCTTGTCGAAGTTAAGGCCGATGACCAGCAGCGCACCCAGGCAGTAGAACAAGGCCATGAACGGCACCAGGCGAGTGGTGACACGGGCTATGGATTGTATGCCGCCCACCAGCACCAGGCCCACGGCCACGGCCAGAAGCAGGCCCACCTCCAGTGAGCGCCCGGCCATGGGGCCGTCGGCACCACCGGTCACGACCAGCAGTTGTTCGAAGACCTGGTTGCTCTGGAACATGTTGCCCGCGCCCAGGCAGCCCAGCACTATGGCCACCGCGTAGAACCCGCCCAGCGCTCGACCAGCCAGCGGCCAGCCGCGCTCGGCGAAACCCGCGCGCAGGTAGTACATGGGGCCGCCCGACACCTGGCCGTTCTCGTCGACCTGGCGGTAGCGTACCCCCAGCACGCACTCGGCACACTTGCTGGCCATGCCCAGCAGGCCGGCGACCAGGAGCCAGAACGTCGCCCCGGGGCCACCCATTGAAATCGCCACGGCCACGCCGCCTATGTTGCCGATGCCCACGGTGCCCGACACGGCCGTCGAAAGCGCGCCCCAGGGACTGATCTCCCCGCTTGAATTCGGTGAGCGGCGCTTGCCCGTAACTATGCGCAGGCCCTCGGCCATGCCACGAAAATTGATGAAGCGCAGGTAGAAGGTAAAAAACAGGCCCGCGCCTATTAACCAGGCCACGATGAGCGGCACCTGCGCGTCGCCTATGGGTACAGCGTAGAAAACTACCGCGGCCATGGCGTCGGCCACGGGACCAAGGACTTCGTTGACCGCGACGTCTATGCTGTTCAAACTGTTCCCCCCATGAAGATAGGCATCCTTCTCACCGACTCAGTCCAGCCCGCGCTCGCCGCCACGCACGGCCAGTATAGCGACATGTTCGCCCGCCTGCTCGGTGGCGTGGACCCCTCTCTGCAGTTCGCTTGCTGGGATGTGCATCGCGGCGAGTTTCCCGACTCGATCGACGATTGCGATGGCTACCTGATGACCGGCGGCCGGCACAGTGTTTACGACGAGTTGGAGTGGATCGCTCCGCTCGAGAGCTACGTCGTACGGCTGGCCGAAGCGAGCTGGCCGCTGTTCGCCGTGTGCTTTGGCCACCAGTTGGTTGCCCGCGCACTGGGCGGCCGCACTGAGTTGGCCGAGCAGGGGTGGACGCTCGGTGTGCACAGCACGCGCATCGAGTCGCCGTTTCCCTGGGCCGTTGCCGGCGGAGATAGCGTTGCCGGCACGCACGGTGAGCTGCGGCTCATACACAGCCACCGCGACCAGGTGACGCGCCTGCCCGACGGTGCCAGCCTCGTGGGCTCCAGCGATTCCTGCCCTGTTTCTATGTACCGCATCGGCAAGCACGTGATGAGTTGCCAGGGCCATCCGGAGTTCAGCCCCGAGTATGCGCTGGGCTTGTACGAAAGCAGGCGCGGGTTGTACGCGGATGATCTGTGGAACCGGTCACTGGCTTCGCTGGCCGAGGACACCGACGGCGGGGTCATCGCCCGGTGGGCGGTAGAGTTTTTTCGTGACGCCGCCGACAGCGACTGACTTCACACCGGTCGGTCGCCCTCTATGGTAATGCGCTGGTGGCAACGGCGCGCCGGCCACCAATCCTGTACCGGCTTGTGCTGCGTGGCGCGGTTGTCCCAGAAAGCGATCGAGTCGACCTCCCAGTGAAAGCGGCAATGGAACTCCGGCTTCTCGAGGTGCTCAAACAACCGGGCAAGCAACTGCTCGCTCTCCTGCTCTTCGACGCCGAGCAAGCGGGTGGTGAACAGGCTGTTGACGAACAGGCAGGGGCGATTGCTCACCGGGTGACGACGCATCACCGGGTGCAGCACAGGCGGGTTGTCGGCCACCGCCACGGCCAGCCGCTCCCTACCACCAGGTTCGGCCAGGCTCTCGCGGTAGCCGTGGGCAAAGCTGTGCTCGGCGGTCATTGCTTCGAGCTGTTGCCTGAGGGCCGCCGGCAACGCTGCCCATGCTGCCTCGGTATTAATCCACATGGTGTCGCCGCCCTCGTCAGGAATGACTGTACCCCTGAGCACACTGCCCAGCGGTGGGCACTCGAGGTAAGTCATGTCGCAGTGCCACTTGTCTATTTTTGAAGGACGCGCGCGGTCGCTTTCGAGTATGGTGAGCTCGGGGTAGTCGTCCACGTGGGGAAACGCCGGGTGGCGTTGCAACGAACCAAAGCAGGACGCAAAGCGGTGGTGATCGGCTGGCTCAAGAGGCTGGTCGCGAAAGAACAGCACCTTGTGCTCGACCAGCGCCGCCATCACCCCTGCTATCTCTGTACCCGTCAATTCGCGGGTAAGACCAAGCCCCCTTACTTCGGCCCCGAGGGCCGCCCCTGAAGGAAAAACTTCCACCCGAAGACTTTTATCATCTTGTCCCCGGTATGTAACTGCCCGCCGGCTCTGGTCTCACCCTCCGCGATATCGTAATCGTGTTACCGCGGAGGATGACCACCATGGAACCACGCCCGCTCAGCCTCGCTGAAAAAGCCCAACGCCTGTTGCTGCGATCGATGATGGCACTGCCCGAACGCCTGCAGCGCCTGCTGTCCGGCGGCAGCCATATCGAGATTGACGGGCAGACCCTTAACAGCGACACGCAACTGTTGATTCGCTTGACCCAGCTTGCGGGAGAGAGATCGTTCGACAACATGACGGTGGCCGAGGTACGTGAGCAGATGGACAGTGGGGTGGCAGTGATAAGCGGGCCTCCGATCCAGATGGAAACCGTACGGGAACTGGTAATACCCGGTCCGGCCGGGCACATCCCTGCAAGGTTCTACGTACCACCTGGGTGCGAGGACGGTGGCGGACTGCTGGTGTACTACCACGGTGGTGGCTGGGTCATCGGTGGCCTGGACTCCCACGATTTGCCCTGCCGCTTTCTCGCCAGCGAGGCCGGCGTAAAAGTCCTGTCGATCGATTACCGTCTTGCTCCCGAGCATCCTTTCCCAGCCGCCTGTGACGATGCTCTCGCCGCGTTCCGCTGGGCGGTCGAGCACGCCGACAGCCTGGCTGTCGACCCGGCACGGATCGCCGTGGCCGGGGACAGTGCCGGCGGTAACCTGGCGGCCGCGGTATCGCTACGCGCAACCCGCGACGATGGACCCACGCCTGCTTTCCAGATGCCCATCTACCCCGTGACCGACCTCGCCAACCGGACCGAGTCGTATCGCCTGTTCGCCGAGGGCTTCTTCCTTACCGCTGACCAGATGGATTGGTTCATCGACCACTATAGCGCCAGCAATCGCGAAAACGCCGAAAACCCCTCTGCCTCGCCACTGCTGGCAGAAGACCTTTCGGGCCTGCCACCGGCTTACGTCACCACGGCCGGCTTCGACCCCCTCAGAGACGAGGGCGAAGCATACGCCGAGCGACTGAAGGAAGCAGGCGTACCGGTTACCCTGAAACGCCACGAAGGCCTGGTACACGGCTTCGCGAATACCACCTGGATAAGCGAGGGATCGCGAAGCGCAATGGCAGAAGCAGCCGCGGCGCTGTCGGCGGCTATCGGCTGACCGGGTAAACTTTACCCGAGAGCACGGTGGCCACCGGGATAAGGTCGGGCCACGCATCGACGCCCACTACCAGCGGATCGTCGGGTAGCGCCACGAAGTCGGCCCTGAGGCCCACTCGTATACTGCCCAGCTCGTCTTCCATACCGACCGCGTAGGCCGCGTCGCTGGTGATCGCGAGCAGGGCCTGTCCCGGGGTAAGCGCCTCGTCGGCGCCACGGGTATTGCCTTCATGGGTCAGCCGAGTGGCAGCGGCCCAGGCCGCGAGCAGAGGGCGCGCCGGCCCCATGGGCAGGTCGGAATGCAGCGACACCTTCACCCCGCGTTTGACCAGCGACCCCAGCGGCGTGATCTTTTCTGCGCGCGGCAGGCCAAGCCCACGCTCGGCGTATATGTCGGCCATGAAGTAGTTGTAGTACACGTTGGCTGACACCAACGCGCCGGCCGCGGCGAGGCGATCCAACTCGGCCGGGCGCGCCTGCGCAAAGTGATGAAAGGTAAAGCGGTGATCCTCTCGCGGGTGCTCGGCCTGCAGCTGATCGAGCGCGTCGAGCACCGCCACCTGGGCCGCGTCGCCGTTGCTGTGCACGTGCAGTTGGTAGCCCGCTTTCCACCAGGGCGCGAGACCGTCGGCCATGCGACCTGGCTCGGTGTTCCACTCGCCCACTCCCCCCTCCAGGTAACCCGGCGGTTGCATCCGCATCAACAGGGAAAAGAACGCGCCGTCGCCTATCATCTTGACCTGGCGCAAAAAGGCCAGGCGCTCGCTGTTGCGTTGCGGCAGGGCCTCTACTTTATCGAATAGTTCATCGCCCCACTCACGTCCCAACGCGAAGGGCAGCGGCACCAGGCGGGTGCGAAAAGGCACGTCGTCGCGGTCGAGGTTACGCTTGAGAATCGGCCACTCGCGCTCGTCGCTGAACATACCGTAGGCCATGTCGACAACCGTAGTGATGCCGCCGCTGTGTATCATCTGCCGCACGATGGAATGACCGCGATCCATGGCCTCTTCGCCCAGCACCACCGGGGACAGAGTGCCGAGCGCGACCAGCAGCCCCAGCTCCGACAGGCGGCCAGTGGGTTCGCCATCTGCGCGCAATGCGACACCGGGCAAGCGCGCCGCCGTCTCGCGGGTGACTCCCATCCACTCGAGCGCGACCGAATTGGCTATGACCTCGTGAAACGAACGGTGCCAGGCCACCACTGCGCGCGTGGTCGACACCGAGTCGAGCGCGTCACGGTCGAGTCCCGCACCGTGAAAGAAATCGTGGTAGCCCCAGGTGATCAACGGCTGCTCAGCGTCGTCAAGAGCGGCATCGAGTTCGCGCAGCCTGTCGAGAAAAGCTGGCCTGCCGCGTATGCCCTTGATCGTTCCGCCGGGTAGCTCCCAGTCAAACGGTGCCGTTATGGGTAACGCCAGCAGCATTGCGGCCATGTCGGGATGCAGGTGGTTCTCCACGAAGCCGGGCAACAGCACCTCGTCGGCAAAGCGTTCGTCAATGACGCACCCATTGCAGCCGGCCAGCGGCGCGAGCTCCTCGCGGCTGCCCACCGCGATGATCCTTCCATCGGCCACCGCCACGGCCTCGGCATGGGGACGAGCCGGGTCCATGGTTACCACGCTCCTGGCCGTGAAAACCGTGACGGCCGGTGCACGCGTGCAAGCAGCAGCGGCGGTAAGAGCCACGCAGATCGCCGAAACAGCCAGCTTATGCTGGCGCCAACCTGAAATCGTATGGAGCATGCGCGAACCCTATCAAAACGGGGAGGCGTCCGATAACCCCCTTTCGGGATTGGACACAGCGTGGGCGAGTCAAAATATTACCCCCATGGAGAACAAGGGCTACGGCCAACGCACCGTCGCTGGGCCGCTGGCCGGCTACCGGGTAATCGAACTCACCTCCACCGTGTCTGGCCCGCTCGCGGGAATGATACTGGCCGACCAGGGCGCCGACGTCATCAAGATCGAGCCGCCGGGCATAGGCGACCTCGCGCGCTTCATGGGAAACATCCGCAACGGCACGGCGGCCATGTTCTCGACCATCAACCGCAACAAGCGCTCGGTTGCGCTCGACCTCAAGCAGGACGACGACAAGGCCGTGCTGCTGGGGCTGGTCGAAACCGCCGACGTTCTCATCGAGAATTACCGGCCCGGCAAAACTGCTGCGCTGGGCCTCGATTACGAATCGCTCGCACGCATCAACCCGCGGCTGGTCTACGCGTCGATCACCGGCTACGGCCAGTCGGGCCCCTACGCCCGCCGGCGCGTGTACGACCCACTGGTCCAGGCCACCATCGGCATGGCCGTTGCCCAGGGAGCGGGCGGGCAGGACGGCAAGCCGGCCAACGTGCGCACGGTGTTGTTCGACAAGGTGGCGGGCATGACCGCTGCCCAGGCCGTGACCGCAGCCCTGCTGCAGCGCCAACGCAGCGGCCGCGGACAATTTCTGCCCGTGTCCATGATGGACGCCGGACTATACTTCCTGTGGCCCGACGCCATGTGGCGGCACACGCTACTGGGCGACGACATCAGCGAACAGGGCGAACTGGCCGACTACTTTCCGCTGTTTGCTACCAGCGATGGCCACGTAGCCATGATCGTAATAGTCGACGGTGACTTCGCCCGCGTGTGCGAGGGGCTGGGCTGCCAACTGCACAGCGACGAACGCTTTGCCACTTTTGCCGGCCGCGTTGCCAACCGCGGTGAGCTGGCAGATGAGATGAACCGCGTGCTCGCCGGCCACGACACCGAGGCGGTGTGCAGCCTGCTCGACGAGCTCGACATCCCGGTGGCCGCGGTCAACGGTCCCGGCAACGTGCACGAAGACCCGCAGGTGCAGCACTCGGGCACGCTGGTGGAGGTCGAGCACCCGCTGGGCGGCAAGTCGAGGCTGCCCAGGCCGCCGCTGGTCTTCGACGAGCAGGCGGGTGGACTCGGTAGCTGCTCACCCCTGCTGGGTGAACACAGCCGCGAGCTGCTGGTCGAACTCGGCACCGACGAGGAACACATAGCCCGCATCGAGGAGCGCGACCGCGCCAACCGCGAAGCCTTCGGCGGGCTCGACCTCACCAAGCTGCGCTGATCGGCTGGGCTCCTGGCCGTGCCAGCTGACGGCAAGATCTTTCGGCCCCTGGAAGGGCCCACGCCATTACTTGCGCGCCAGTATGTGCAGGCTGACGATGGCCTTGCGGTACTCGTCGGCCTGCTCGCGGCTTATGCCCATGGACTCGATCATGCGCGCCACGTCGGGGTCGTCGAGTGAGAACATGTCGCCGAAGCAGGACTCCTTCGTGATTTCCACAGAGGCAAAACCGGCTTCGCGTATGGTGTCGAGATAACGTTCTCGCAGCGAGGCGCCGCCCACGCAGCCTATCCACGCGTCGATGCTGCCCAGCACTTCGGCGGGCAGCTCGCGGTCGAGCACGATGTCGCTCACCATCACGCGCCCGCCGGGCTTGAGTACGCGGTAGGCCTCGGCGTAGACCTTCTCTTTTTCGGGCGAGAGGTTAATGACGCAGTTCGACAGGATGACGTCGACGCTTTCGTCTTCGAGCGGCAGTTGCTCGATGAAACCCTTGCGGAACTCCACGTTCTGGTAGCCGCCGGCCTCGGCATTGACCCTCGCCTTTTCGAGCATCTCGTCGGTCATGTCCACGCCGATCACGCGACCCGTGGGACCGACCGCAGCAGCCGCGAGAAACGAATCCATGCCGGCGCCCGAGCCGAGATCGACCACGACCTCGCCCGCCGACAGCGAGTCAATAGCCGTCGGGTTACCGCAACCCACGCCCAGGTTGGCGCCGTCGGGCACGGCCTCGAGTTGCTCGGCCTGGTAGCCCACCCGCGCGCTGGCGGCGTTGACGTCTTCGGTACCGACGGCCGAACCGTCCACGGCCACCCGCGCGTAACCCTTGCGCACCTCGTCTCTCAGTTGCTCGTTGTCGGCCGGTCGATTTTCAGCACTCATCGTTCATCCTCACGCTGCCAGTCCCCGGCAGCAGTCCTCGGTGAGAAACCCCACCAGTTGTTTCATCGATTCGAAGTCGGGGCTGTAAATACGCGACCGGCCGCGCTTCTGGCAAATCACGATGCCGGCGGTCCTGAGCTCCTTGAGATGGAAGGACAGCGTGGCCGGGGCCAGGCCCAGCTCTGCGGCCACCGCGCCGGCTGCCAGGCCCCCGGGACCGGCCTTTACCAGCAGGCGGAATATCTCGAGCCGGGCCTCCTGGGCAAGTGCCCCCAACATTTCGACCGCAACGGCCGTTTCTACGGGGGGCGCCGTTCTCGTTATCCTTGTTTCCATATTTCCATTATTAAGCAACTATCGTATCTAGTCAAGCAGAATTGCGACCTCTTCCCCTTCCGATAGAGGCGGTGGGTGGGTAAACAGAGCGGTTATGGCATGGGATTTTCAGACAGACCCCGAATACCAGGAAAAGCTCGACTGGGCCGACCGCTTCGTAGCCGAGAAAATCGAGCCCCTCGACCTGGCCTTTCCCGACCCAACGGCACCCTTCGACCGCAGCAACCCTGATTTCAAGCGCCTGACCGATCCGCTCAAGCAGCAGGTGCGCGAACAGGGCCTGTGGGCCTGCCACCTGGGACCCGAGCTGGGCGGCAAGGGCTACGGACAGTTAAAGCTGGCGCTGCTCAACGAAATCCTCGGGCGCTCTGCCTGGGCCCCGGCGGTGTTCGGCTGCCAGGCGCCGGACACCGGCAACGCCGAGATCCTGGCCCACTACGGCAGCGACGAACAGAAATCCCGCTACCTGCAGCCGCTGATGGACGGCGAAATGGTATCGTGTTTTTCAATGACGGAGCCGCAGGCGGGTTCCGACCCGTCGGAGTTCCGCTGCACCGCCACGCGCGACGGCGACCACTGGGTCATCGAGGGCGAAAAATATTTTTCGTCGCACGCCGACTTCGCAGACTTCATCATCGTGATGGCGATCACCGACACCGAGGTGCCCGTGTACCAGGGCGCGTCAATGTTTCTCGTGCCCGGCGACGCCGAGGGGCTCGAGGTTATACGCAACACCGGCCTGGGCTGGGAGCCCCTGGGCACCGGTAGCCACCCGCACCTGCGTTACAACAAGGTGCGCGTACCCGCCGACCACCTGTTGGGCGGCGAGGGCCAGGCCTTCGCCATCGCGCAGACCCGGCTGGGCGGCGGCCGCGTGCACCACGCCATGCGCACCATGGCCATGGTCAAGAGCGCCTTCGACATGATGTGCGAGCGCATGCTCAGCCGCCGCACACGCGGCAAAGAACTCGCCCGTCACCAGATGATGCAGCAGTACGTAGCCGACAGCTTCCTGCAGATCGAGCAGTTCCGACTGCTGGTGCTCTACACCGCCTGGCACATAGACCAGGCGAACAGCGCCGATGAGAAGATTGCCCAGGGCCACCGCGACCAGGTGCGCACTTACATAGCGGCCGTAAAAATACAGATGGCCGAGGTGCTGCACGACGTCGTCAGGCGGGCGGTGCAGGTGCACGGAGCGCTGGGCTGCTCCAACGAAATGCCCTTGGCACGGTTGTGGATGACCGTACCCATCATGGCCGTGGCCGACGGCCCCAGCGAGGTGCACAAGATCACCGTCGCCAGGCAGGTGCTCAAGGATTACAAGCCAGCCGATGGCCCGTGGCCCGATCGTTTTCTGCCCGAACGAACCGAGGAAGCCCGCCGTCGCGTGGCCGACGCCCTCGAAAACGAAATCGCCAACCTCTGAACTACTCCCCACGGCGCCGAGAAAAAACCAATGCCCGACAAGCAGGACAGCAGTGAGCACATCCAGAAAGCCGTCAATCCCCTGGCGCTGGCCCGCTGGATGGACGAGCAAGGATTGCCCGGCGCCGGCTCGCCGGTGGAGGCGAGCTTCATAAGCGGCGGCGCGTCCAACGAAATCTTCCTGCTCGAGCGCGGTGGCGAACGCCTGGTCATGAGACGGCCGCCCCTGGAAGTGCCCCGCGGCCGTAACGAGACCATGCTCAGGGAGTACCGCGTGCTGAGCGCCCTGCGCGACACCGACGTGCCCCACTCGCGGGTGCTGGCCGCCTGCGAAGACATCGGCCTGGTGGGTGCGTGTTTCTACCTGATGGAGCACGTCGACGGTTGGTCGTGCATGAACCTTGACGGCTGGCCCGAGCCCTTCGACGAGGACCTCGTGGTACGCCGATCGTTGGCCTGGGAACTGGTGGACGCCATAGCCAGGCTGTCGCGCGTGGACTGGGAAGCCAACGGCCTGCAGGGTTTCGGGCGGCCGGACGGTTTTCACGAAAGGCAGGTGGCGAGATGGACGGCTCACCTCGACTCGTTCAAGTTCCGCGAGCTGCCCGGACTCGACGAGGCCGCCGGCTGGCTGTCGGAACACGGCCCGCTGGACTACCGGCCGGGAATAATGCACGGCGACTACCAGTTTGCCAACGTAATGTTCCGCCACGGAGCGCCCGCGCGAATGGCCGCCATCGTTGACTGGGAGATGGCCACCGTGGGAGACCCCCTGCTCGACCTCGCCTGGGTGATAATGGGCTGGCCCGACGAGGGCGAGGACCGTTCGGCCTCGGGCTACGTCGACTACACCGGCATGCCCAACCGCGACGAGCTGTGCGAACGCTACTCGCGCGTGAGCGGACGAAGCACCGACGACATCGACTACTACGTCGTGCTGGCCCGCTTCAAGATGGCCTGTGTTCTCGAGGGTGGTTATGCGCGCTACAAGAAAGGCGGCGCAGACAACCCCAAGATGGCGATGTTCGGCGACGTGGTGCTCGACATGGCACGTCGAGCTGCCGAGCTCGCGCGCAGTACCGACTACGACAGCTGAGCGCCACCCGAATTGCCTCCGCCCCAGCGCCGGTAACAGGCGATCGTCATCCAGTAGAACAACGGCGTCATCAACAGCCACGGCGACTGGGTCTGCAGCTGCACGGGACGCCCTCCCAGCTCGAACAGGATCGGGTTGAACCACGGACCTCCCGGCATCATGGGCCCCCAGGACAGCCTGAAACCAGCGCTCACCTGCTCGTGGTACACTACCGTTTCAATAAAAACGTTCTGCGCCACGAACCAGGTAAACAGCAGCGCAAATGCACCCCAGCGCCAACGCTCAAACGCCTTGTTGCTACGACCGTAAGCCAGCCACACCATCGCCAGCCCCGGCATGCACACCACCCCTGCGTCGCCCAGCGAGTTAGTGAGCCAGTTGATCCAGGCGGGCACGGCCCGGCTCATGACCTCTGGACGGCGCATGTCTACCGGCAGTCCGTCGACCAGGCCAGCCGAGATCCACAGTTCCCAACCGAACACGCACACCGCGAGCGACAGCAGGTACACCATACCAACCCAGCGCGGCAGCCGGCCAGCAGCGTACGAAACCGCCACCACCGCCAGCGACCCGAAAGCCACCACGTAAATCATCCCCGCTGTAAGCAGTTGTTGCGTTGTCATTGTTGTCCCCTTTGGGCGTGCGGCGCTACGGCCTGCAGGCCCTGGTAGGTATCACGGATCAGCGGGCAATGGGCGCCCGCTTCTTCGGCCGCTCGCAGCGGGTTGCCGTAGATGGCTTCTGTCTCCAGCGGACGACCGGTTCGGTAGTCGAGCAACATGCTTGGGCTGTAGGCCGCCATGGCCTCGGTGTCGCGCAGCATTATCTCAACGAACTCCTCCTTGATCTCGCGCCCGCAGGCCGCAGCCGCACGTACGACCTCCAGCATAATCTCGCGACAACGCGCTCGCAGGGAGGGGTCGCCCATGAGGACATCGGTGGTACAGTCGTGCAGCACGCAGAGACCGTTGTAGGTGATGTTCCAGACGAGCTTCTTCCAGCGGCCGAGCAGCAGGTCTTCTTCCGTGCTCACCTGCAGGCCGGCGCGCTCGAAGTCGGCCGCGACATTTTCAACGAGGCCTGTCACGCCGGCAGCCCGACCATCTGCCGTCCACTGTCCCAGGCGCACGGCACCGTAATCGAGGTGACGGATGTGCCCCGGCCCCAGCTTGTTGGAACACAGGAAGGCCATGCCGCCCAAGACTTCGCGCCCGGGACAGGCCCGCGCCGCCAGGTCTTCCATGAACAGGCCGTTCTGCATGACAAGCACCGCCCCACCCTCGCGCACGGCGGGCGGCAACAGCGCGGGCAACGATTCGTTGCTCGTGGTCTTGAGCGCGACCAGGGCCACGTCGGCTGGTTCCATGTTCTCGGCCGAGGAATAAATGACAGGTTGCGCAACGGAGAAATCGCCTTCGGGCGACTCGACCCGCAAGCCCCTGGCCCGCACCTGCTCGTAGTCGCTGCGCAACAGAAAGCGCACGTCGAGCCCGGCACAGGCCAGGCGCGCGCCGTAATAGCCGCCCAGCGCACCGGTGCCGATGATGTTGTAACTGCGTTCGCTCACAGGTCTGCGCGGCCACCCAGGAGGCAACACGACCCGAGGCTATCCTGATCGCCGCCGCCAATCTATAGTCGGCAACAGTGAGCACGCCCGACGACTACGACCTGTTTGCGCCCGACACCATCGCCAGCCCCTGGGAGTTCTATGCCGCGTTGCGCGAGCACGCCCCGGTGTACCCGCTCGAACAGACCGGTTACAGCTTGGTGTCGCGCTATGACGACTGCCGCGCCGCGGCACTGGACACCGATACTTTTTCGTCCAACCTGGTCGCCATGGTGGTGGGGCTGACCGGGCAGGCCCCGGCGCTGCTCGAAGTTTCATCAGCGACGACCCGGCCGGTGGACGTGCTCGCCATAGCCGACGAGCCGGTGCACGCCCGCCAGCGCAAGGTGGCCAACAGCGCGATGACCCCCCGGCGTGTAGCCGCGATGGAAGACAGCCTGCGCAGCCTGGCCGGCCAACTTGTGGAAACGTTTCTCGCCCGTGACTCCAGTGACGACTGGATGCAGGCGGTGGCCAACGAAATGCCCGTGCAGGTGGTCTGTCGGCTGGTGGGCCTGCCGCTCGAAGACCGAGTGCAGTTGCGCGCCTGGGCCAACGACGGCTCGGCGCTGTTGTCGGGAGTGCTCAACGACGAACAACTGGCGCGCTACGCCGCAAGCGTGATGAAACTCAACGCCTACTTGGCCGACGCTTTTCGCGCAGCCCGCGACTCGCCGGGAGACAACGTGCTGGGCGTACTCGCCCGCGCGACCCACGAAGACGAGGACTTCCTCAGCGAGGACGAGGTAGTGGCCATTCTGCTGCAATTGCTGTCGGCGGGCAGCGAATCGACCGCGGCCCTGCTGGGCAGCGCCGTACTGCTGCTGGCCCGTGACCCGCAACTGCAGCAGGCACTGCGCGCTGACCCCTCGGCGATACCCGACTTCATAGAGGAAACCCTGCGCCTGGAGTCCCCCTTCCAGGGACACTTCAGGCTCGCCACGCGCGACTGCAGGCTGGGCGACGTCGAGATAGCCTCCGGCACGCGCCTGATGCTCTTGTGGGGCTCGGCCAACCGCGATCCATCCCAGTTTGCAGACCCCGACAGGCTACGGCCCGGCCGCGACAACGCCTCGGCTCACCTCGCTTTCGGGCTTGGCATACACCACTGCATAGGGGCGGCGCTGGCACGCATGGAGACGCGGGTGGCGCTCGAAGAACTGCTGGCACGCACGCGCTCGTTCGAACTCGCCGACCGGGATCAAACGCCGTCCTACCTGCCCAGTGTCATGATACGACGCCTGGCACGGATGCCACTGACGGCTACCCCCCGCTGACCGTTGAGCAGGCGTCGAAGGCCGCCAGCATCTCGTCGTAGCGTTGCTCGACTATGGCGCGAACCTCGGGGTGGCTGAGAATGAAAAAATCGTCTCGCTCCACCGCGGCTACCACCAGGCGGCCCACCTCGTCGGGGTCCATGCCCTCGGTGAACAGCTCGGCGAACTCGGCCGGCGATTGCTCGGGCCCCCCGTAAGCCTGCTGGCGATTGCGCCCCGCGTTCCAGATGTCGGTGGCTACCAGGCCGGGGCACAGTATGCTCACGCCTATACCGTCGTCGACAAGCTCCCGGCGCATGACGTCCGACAAGGCCAGCACCGCGTGTTTGCTGGCGGTGTAGATGCCCATGCCGGCAAAGGGGATTCCCAGGCTGTGTTCCGACCCGGTGTTGACCACGTGAGCGGGGCCGCCCTGCTGCTTGAAGCGGGGTACGAAGGCCGCGCAGCCGTTGAGCACGCCGAAGACGTTGACGTCGAACACCCACCTCGCGTTGTCCTCGGGCAGTTCGGCCACCGCGCCCATGGTACCTACGCCGGCGTTGTTGCAAAGCAGCCGCACCTGGCCCAGCTCGGCAAACGCGCGCTCGGCCAGCGCTTCGAGTGACTCGCGACTGGTCACGTCGCACTCAACGGCTATGCTTTCGACGCCGGTGGCGGCAAGCTCGTCGGCCACCTCGCGGGCGCGGTCGAGTTCTATGTCGGCCACGGCCACCGACACGCCGCGCGCAGCCAGCTCGCGGGCCACGCCTCGGCCTATGCCGCTGGCGGCGCCGGTCACGACGGCCGCCATGCGCTCGATCTTCATGCGCTGTCGCCTCCCACCGCGCTGCGCGCCTCGTTGAGCATGTCCGCGGGCGAGGGCCGACCCATGGCGCCATAAGCGTTGAGCATGCCAGGACGCTGCACCCACTCGTGCAGGAGCTCGTGGGCGCCATCGCCACCCGCTCGCAACACGAAGTAAGCCGGCTGCAGGAACGCACCCTCGGGGTACTTGCGGGACATCGGGTGACCACTGCTGGTCGGCACGTCAAAAAGTTTGAGCGAACTCAACGAGGGATCGCTCAACAGCGTAAACGGTAGTCCCAGGGCGCGGCGCATACGCGACAGCGCGCGTGGGCTGTCGGCCGATATACCCAGCAGGCGGACACCGGTTTCGGAAAAATCATCGGCAAGTGAGGAGAGCCCCTTCCAGGAGCGCACACAGAAGGGTCACCAGTAGCCGCGAAAAAACACCAAGCCCAGGGTGTCCCCGCCGGCAAGAGCTTCGGCGAGACTGAAGTCGGCGTCTTCGTGGGTTTTCAGAAGAAGATCGGCAGCATCATTCATGGGCGCAATCTACGCCCTGGCACTCGCCCTCGCAACGCAGCTGCCCTGCCGGGTTCCCAGCTTCAGTTCGGCCAGTAAATATACTCGTCGCCCTCGTTCATCGTGTCTTCGCCGGTCTTATCAACGGGCACCGGTACTTCTACCAACGATGGCCACATCGGTTCGGCCTGCTCGGCGTTGTGCCTGGCGAGCAGGTCCTCCAGTTCGGCGACCTTCCCTGGATTAATCTCGGCCAGGTTTTCCTGCTCGGTCGGATCATCGACCATGTTGTAGAGCCAGCGTTTCGCCGGCCGGTCAGATACCTGCAGCTTCCAACCACCCGACAGCACCGCCTGGTAGTAGCCCTGCCTCCAGAACACCGCCTCGTGCGGGCTCCCCTGTTCCTCCCCGGCTATAAACGGCAGCAGGTCTACCCCGTCGACCTTCTTGTCTGTCCAACTCCCCCCACCCCCGGCGGCCACCGCTGTGGCCATTATATCCACGTGAGAAACCGGCTCGTGGTACACCAGTCCCGGCTCTATCCGGGCCGGCCATTTAACAAAAAACGGCACGTGGGTTCCTCCCTCGAACAGGGTGATCTTCCAGCCCCGGTAAGGATCGTTTATCCCCGGCAACCCTATGTACCCGGCACCGCCGTTATCGCTGGTGAACACCACCATCGTGTTGTCCTCCAGCCCGTGCTCACGCAACGCCGCAAGTACCCGGCCGACACTGCGATCGACCGACCGCACCATGCCGGCGTATACCCGCAGGCGGTGGTCTTCTATGTGGTCGAGCGCATCGTAATCGGCCCGGGTGGCCTGCAACGGGGTGTGCACACCCCAGTGCGCCAGGTAAAGAAGAAATGGTCGGTTCCTGTTCGCCTCGATTGCCGCGACCGCCTGGTCTGCCAGGTAGTCGGTCAGGTACCCCTCGGGCTCAAACCATTCCGAGTCATTGAAACTGACCGCGTACTGCAGGATCGCCCATAGCACCCGATCGATGACGTCAAAATCCTGCTTGGAGTTAACGACGCCAGGCGAGTCCTCGGGCAAGTAGAGACCGCTTTCCATCATGATACTCTCGTCAAAGCCCTGGGCTGACGGCCTGAAGCGCGGACTGCGTCCCAGGTGCCACTTGCCAAGATGCATGGTGTGATAGCCGCGGTCGCCAAGCGCCTCGGCCAGGGTGACCTCCGACGGTGGCATACCCATCTCCTCCATCGGCATGCGGTTGTCAGCCTTGTCCTCGTCTATCACCAATTGGTGTAGTCCCGGGTCGTGGTGGCTGAGCACGCGCGCAATCCTGGTCATGGCCGCCGGCGTAGGCGTAAACTCGAACCCGAAGCGGGTGGAATACCTGCTGGTCATAATGGAAGCCCGCGACGGGGCACACACCGCGTTGCCAGCGTAGCCGTTTACCAGGTCCGCACCGTTGCGTGCCACCGAGTCTATGTTCGGCGTGGGGACGGTGCCGCCCGCCACGCCACCACCGTGGAGCGTGATGTCGTTGAACCCCATGTCGTCAACGAGAATCACGACTATGTTTGGCTTCCGCTGATCCGGGGGCAGGTCGGCAGTTGCCGGCCCCTGCTGCCAGGTCACCGGACGGTTTGCGGCTACGCTGTTACGCATGCGGCTGGCCAGTCCTATGGCCTCGATCATCAGCCACTCGCGCATCGAGTAAGCACACGCGGCCAGCAGCGCCACGACCACCAGCACGGACAGTGTTTTCTTACCTATCATCATCAGTTTCTTTCCGTCGCCCTATTGATACCGCGCGATTACCTGCTCGGCGAACTCGCGATAGCAGTCGCGGGCGAACTCCATGGGGGGTAACAGGGTGACTTCCTTCAGTCCCATGGCCTCCTGTGCCCGAAGCTGCTCGATGATCTCGTCGGGCTCACCCACCAGCCCGCCCGAAGCGCGTATTGTGGCCGGGGTGACAAAGCGCCGCTCGGCCGGCACCAGGTAAGTGCAGTGGCCGTCGTGGATCTGCAGGTAGCGGCGGTCCTCGGGGGTTTCCATGCCGTCGACGTAGGCCTTGTACTCGTCCCAGGTGTCGCGGATCGACTCATCGATAAAATCGTCGCTGCCCGCCTGCCGGGCCAGCTCCCAGAAGAAGTGCAGGCTGGCGGTGACCATCGACCCCACCTGGTCTATCACCCGGTCGTCGGTGAGCTGTTCACCGGGCTTGAGCACGCAGGAGAAGGTGAGCGCGGCAGTGTGGTAGTCGTTCTCCAGGTCACGCCCCGCGGCCGAAGCTGCCTTCAGGGCCAGGCCCAGGTTGTGCTTGAAAGCCGGCTCCGGCTCGCCGCCTGCCGAGATACGACCGTCGCCGTACATGCCAGCGGCCTTGAGCGCCAGCGGGCCGTTGGCGGCCACGTATATGGGCACCGGCTGCTCGGTGTTCATGAAGCCCAGTTCTTCGTGCAGGAACTTTATCTCGCGCGTCACCCCGTCCTGCGTGTACTCCACCTGGCGGCCATGCAGCAGCTCCCTGACCACGTGCAGGTACTCGCGAAAGGGGCGCGGCTTGACCGGGTCCATGCCCATCACGCGCATGGCAGTGTGACCGGTGCCCACGCCCAGGAACACGCGCCCGGGCGCAAGCTGGTTGATGCTGGCAATGGAATGGGCAGTGACTGGCGCCGTGCGCGTGCCGGCGATCGACACGCCGGTGCCCAGGCGAATACGCGAGGTGTTGGCCGCAGCGAGCGCCAGCACCGCGTAGCAGTCGGACCAGATCATCTGCGAATCGGGTACCCAGCCGTGGTCGTAACCGAGGTCCTCGGCAAAACTGAGCAACTGCCAGTCGTCTATCCGCGGGGCTATCATAGCTCCAAACTTCATATACTATCTCCTCCAAGCGGCCCGTGGACCGGTGCCCCGACAGGAGACCACATGAAAGTTCTGCGAACCCCCGACGAGCAATTCAACAATCTTCCTGGCTACCCCTTCGAACCCCACTACACCGACCTGCCCGACGGCGACGGCGGCACGCTGCGCGTACACCACCTTGACGAGGGACCAGGCGACGCCCCGATTGTGCTCTGCTTACACGGGCAGCCGACCTGGAGCTACCTCTACCGCCTGATGATACCGCCGCTGGTGGAGTCGGGCCTGCGCGTACTCGCGCCCGATCTGGTGGGCTACGGCCGCAGCGACAAACCCGCCGCGCGCGAGGACTACAGCTACCAGCGACAGGTCGACTGGATGACCGCGTGGCTTGAGGCAAACGACGTCACAGGCGCAACACTGTTCGGGCAGGACTGGGGAGGACTTATCGGCCTGAGGCTGGTGGCCGAGAACCCCGGGCGCTTCGACAGGGTGGTCATCAGCAACACCGGCCTGCCGATGCCCCCGGACCTACCAGCCGGCATCGTCGACGAAGTAAAAGACTTCAGGCAGAACGCACCCACGCCCACCATGATGGAGATGGCCGCCGCAATTTCGGGTGACTCGCAGGCTGGAGGCAGCGATGAGATCGGGCGAGGCGCCATGGCCTTCGCCTACTGGCAGAAGTGGTGCTGGGAGACCGAGGACCTTCCGGTGGGAATGGCCGTGGGCGGCATGGTGGGCGCCGAGAAAGCCGTGGCGCCCGAGGAAGTAGCGGCCTACGACGCCCCCTTCCCTGACCCTTCCTACAAGATGGGTCCGCGCGCGATGCCCAGCCATGTGCCCACGTTGCCGGGAGATCCATCCACGCAGGCCAACCTGGCAGCGTGGAAAGTGCTCGAACAGTGGGACAAGCCCTTTCTATGTGCCTTTGCTGACAACGACCCGGTTACCAGGGGAGCGGAGAAAGCCTTTCTCGAACGCGTGCCCGGCAGCAAGGGCCTGCCGCACGTTACCTTTAACGGCGGCGGCCATTTCATCCAGGAAACCCGGCCCGATGAGCTGGCCGGCATTATATCCGCACTGGTCGAGTCGGCCTGAACGCCGCTTCCGCACGAGGCACAAAAAGGTAACCCCGGGCTCCTTGTGAGAGCCCGGGGCGTCGGGGGCCGGTGGGGTGTTGCCGGCCGGTGGGGAAAACGGGTAGCCGCCAGCCTACTGGCACACGCAGAATGCCGCCACTGGATCGCCTACGAACGTGCACTGCTTGGTGGTATCGGCGCAATCGCCACCGCAGGTGGGAGCGCCTGACTGTTCGCAGGGATCGCTCTGCTCGGGCTCGCATCGGCAAGCCAGGGTACCGGCTATATTCGTGCACACGTCGGTCGGATTGGGGCAGTCGCCGTTACAGGTCGGGGCACCGGACTGTTCGCAGGGGACCGGCTGGTCGAACACCTTCCAGGCGGGCGTGCACATCTTGGTGGTCCTGAAACCGGCGATCTCGCGCTGGCCAAACTGGTCAACCACGTCCTGGGCACTGGGCGGCATCGCGCCAGTAGGATCCTTGGGGCAGCGGATCTTGTAGCAGAGAAAGTCGTTGGTCAGGTCCTGGCCAACCACGTCCTCGTGCGGGGCATCGCGCTTGTTGTTGGGCTGCATGATGCGATCTTTATTGACCGGCAGGCAGAACTCCTTGCTCTTGACCATTATCCTGCAGCCGGCTTCGCTCGGGTACATGGATTGGTCAGAGTTTGTGATGAGATCGGCTACCGCCGAGTACCTGTGAGAATCCTTGATCTTGTAGCACTTCAGGTGGTCGTTGACGTTCTGGGCCTGCGAGATTGCGGGCAGCGCCAGGGCCAGGAAAGCTACGGTTACTGTTGCTGTTACTATTGCTGTGATTGCCTTGTTCATGTCGATTCCTCCGTCGGCGGCGCGGGTTGAGCCCGCGCCGGCATGCCCCTGTCAAAGCAACTGCTGTGCCAATCGGTAACGGCCCGGAAACCCTGTAAACACGGGCTCTAACCGGGGCTGTGCTGCTAACGTAAGTTAGCGCTCGAAGGGCGGTAGCGTGTGGGTGGGTTTGCAGCGGAGCACCCGGATGCGCCGCCGGTCTCTAGAGCGAGAAAATACCCAGTAGCAGGCCACAACCGGTGAGAGCCATCAGGGGGCCATCACAGGTATGCGGGCTCACGGCTTCGGCAAGCGTCAGCCCAAGGGGAATAACGGCCACCGCCACCAGGAATTGTTCGGGCGTAAACACCGGGACGGCCGACAGGAACTGGTATCCACACAGCACCACGACCGAAACGATAAACACCGTCGCACTACCCTCCAGGGATCGTACGAACTGCCCACTCCAGATACGCCCGTTGTGCCACAGGGCCTTGGTGCGGTACTTGTGCTTGCCGAAACGGATACCCACCGGTTCGGCGAGGCCGTCACCAAATTCGTTTATCAGTTGCGGCACGAGAACGATGAAGGGATTGGCGACCAGCGCCATGAAAGGCAGGTATACGGCGAAACGAAACACGTCCTCGAGCATGTCATAACGCAGGGAATATGGCCTATCCTCCAGCCGATCCCACGAAACGAACGCGTACCGGAACAACGCGACCCGGCGCCGAACGCGATGATACTCGAGCCCTATGGTTTTCAACTGGCCGAGGCAGAACAGGAACGCTATGTCGATAATCACCTTGTCGCCGCTTACTATGAGAAGCGGGATCACGAAGGCCGAGAGCTTCTTTACGGGGCGAAGAATCAGTTTGCGGACGTAATTGATCCGAACTCGGTGCCGCATCACGAGCCATGATGCGAAGAGTTTACCCGCGACTTCGACTACGATCGAGATGCCAAAAAAAGCCATTGCCGCCGTGTTAAGTGCCGGGAGTACGCCGACAGCCCCCAGTACCCCAAGCGTGGCGGCTACAGCCAGGTAAAACGGACCAAGTACGGCTACGAATCGGTCCTCGCCCCTCCAGTCATAGGCCTCGTTCTCCAGCCCGTAAGGATCGGCATACAGGCGGGCGAAATAGCCGTCCCGCGACTGGTGTACTGTCTCCTGGGATACCGGCCCTTCCCGCGTGATCGCCACCGCGGCCAAAGCGGCCCCCGGATACAGTGCCGCGTCGTTACCGGTCGGCTCGTTGGCAGTGCTGGTCCTTGTCATAACTTGCTCCCCACTGTCTTCTTGAACGACCCGATGCTGATGTCAGTCGGACCCAGACCCGCAACAGGACGAGCTCAATATACAAGTACTGCAACTCGTGTGCCAGTAGGAAATTGGCACAAAAACGGGCTCCCGCCGAGACCGGATGCAAACCAGGGTTAGCCCTAGGAGGCCCGGACCGCCTTCCTGGCTTAGCACTGGCCGACGTGGAGGCGCCGCTTAGCGGGCCCAGCTGGAGGATAGAAAAATGATAAAACTCTGTTTCTGCGTACACCGGTTGCCGTCGCTCACGCGCGAGCAGTTCCAGGATTACTGGCACTCGACCCACGCGGCGCTGTTAAAGCGCCACGCCGAGGTCCTCGGCACAGAACAGGCGCAGGCTGCCGTCGCAGAGTTGATCGAAGACGAGCATCGATTTGCAGACCTGTCGCGCTCGCCCATATTCCTGGCCGAAGAACGGCAGATCCTGTAGCGGCCGGCGGTAAGGAGAAAATCACGATGGACTACGAGCAGATCACCTACGAAGTACGCGACCAGGTGGCACTGATCACGCTTGACCGGCCCGACAAGCTCAACGCGTGGACGCCACAGATGAGCGAGGAGCAGGCCCACGCCGTCGCGCGCGCCAACGCCGACAACGCTGTGGGTGCCATCGTCACGACCGGTGCCGGCCGCGGTTTTTGCGCTGGCGCCGACATGGGCGACACCTTCCAGTCGCGCATAGACGGTGTTGACCCCGGCCACAACACCCAGGACGGATCGGGAGGAATGCCCGCAGGCCTCGACTGGGTGGCGCTGGTGCGCGAGTCCAAGCCCATGATTGCCGCGGTCAACGGCGCGACCGTCGGCATCGGGCTTACCATGCTGCTGCCCTTCGACGTCATACTGGCGTCGGACAAGGCGCGCCTGGGCATGGGCTTCATCAAGATGGGGCTGGTGCCCGAGCTGGCCAGCACCCATTTCCTGGTGCAGCGCATGGGCTTTGGCCGCGCATCGGAGATGTGCCTTACAGGTCGCCTTTACAAGGCCGACGAGGCACTGGAGGCCGGCCTGGTGGACCGGGTCGTGGCTCACGACGACCTCGTGGCCGCCGCCCTGCAACTGGCCGGCGAGATCGCGGCCAACCCCGTGCCGCAGTTGCTCATGACCAAGCGGCTACTGACCGAAAACGGCAGCGCCACCGACCTCACCCTGGTGCAGGAGTCGGAGAGCGCCTTGCTGCGCGAGTGCTGGAAGACACCCGAGCACGCCGAGGCGGTGGCGGCTTTTATCGAGAAACGACCACCGCGTTTTCGCTAGCCCGACCATCCACCATTTTCAGACAAGGACGTCGTAAGAGACCCCGTCCAGCTGCAGCTACTGGTCCAGCTGGCGAACCCTGTGTATTACCGCTTCGATTGTCACCGGCACGGGACAGTTAACAATATGCCGAGCGTCGCTTGGCGAATTCGGATGCTCAAAATCATAGTTGTCAGACCCCACATTTGGCGGTGGCGGGAATTCAAGGACTTCCAATTTACCCTCGGCCCTGAGCCGCTGAATCTGCTTGACCCCTTTAAGGACCTCGCTCGCCGGCTCCTTCCAGTGAGCAAAACCGATGTGCCACATCGGACTGTAATCGTCCTCTGGCCTAAAGTAGGAGGGCACTCCCACCTGGCTGCCGAACGGGCCACCACCCAGGAATCCAAAACCGTCGCTTGGCGTCGGTGGATAGGTTGGATCTATCGGCGCTGGGGGCAGCGACTGGATCAGGGGAACTCCGACGCTTCCAAGGTTCTTATACATTGGTACATAGGGGACTCCCATCGCCCTTGCCGGACCAAATGGATAGGTGTCCAGGACTATGTAGTAGGGAAGATAATCACCTTCTCCCGCCCAAGCCTTGTGAAGCTTGAAGGTGATCGACGGATCTGGTCCGACCGTGTCCAGTGCCAGCACATGCCCCGATGCGTCCCTGTCACCCCAGAATTCACCGTTGTAAAAACAAGTCGAGTTGGGAGGTTCATCTGGAAAACTGACACAACTCAGGTCAATCCGATTGTGATGCCATTCCTCGTCGCCCCACTTTGCAAACACGGCATTAACGATAACATCCTGCCCGTCAATCGTGACTCGACGCAAAGGCGAATACGTATTCAGGTCATCAACGTCTGGAATTAAATCCGGATTCTTGCAGGGTCTTCCCGAACCGGAATCGATACCATCAGACACCCTGCAAGCCGGCGAGGCCCATATCGGATTGGGCACGTTCCCGTAAAACGTCCAGTGACCCGTAACTGGATCAATGGTTGCATCCCCGGTAGCCGCTATTGGCGTGCCGGTTAATTTACCAGCCCAGGCCAGGCCCATTTCCTCGGCCAGGGCTTCGTCGCTGATGTCGTGCAGGAAGAACCATACGGGGGTCAGTACGCCGCCGTCGTCGTTCGTTCCCTGCATCAGCGGGAAGGTAATGGTACCGCGTTCGTTGGGCTGCGGGTCAAGGGCGTCGCCGAGCGGAATATCCCTTATGTCGTCTAACTCGCCGATTACCGCCCCATCCACCCAGATATCCACAGGGTCAACCTGCGGTCCGTATTCGCCAACAGCGTCTCCGGTTCTGTATGTAGGCAGTGCGTGGGTGTCCACGTAGCTTACCCCGTCCCACGAGGGGATAGGTGTCGGCATGACCAGGGTCTGCCCCGGATGCTCAATATCCCAGCGCAACAGCATGGCGTGGTCCTCGTGCTGCGTGTTGTGGCAATGCTCCATGAAGGTGCCCGCGAACTCCCGGAAGCGAAGTGCGATCTCCACCATCACCCCACTGTCGGCCTGTGGTCCGAGCCGGTACACGTCCTTGCGAGCCCACTTTTCCCACTCGGGCGGCTCCTGGCCGTCACGTCTCAGTATGATCCCCTCCTCAAAGTGGATGTGTATCGGGTGGCTCCAGGTTCCGCTGTTGAGAAGGCGCCAGACCTCCAGCCCACCGGAATTTTTCTCGGGAGCCGCAGATAGACGGCGGGGGTCCATTCCGAACCCCTTGCCGCCATCGGTCTCTATGACCCAGGGGCGATCGTCGGTGGGCTGCCTCTCAAATTCAAAGGTGCGGTGAAGAGCCGCGTCCAGCTCTGCCTGCGCGGGCATCTGGATGGGGATCATCTTCTGCCCGCCGGCCACGTAGTCCATTGGATCAAGACTGTTGTCGACCCCGGCGTACTCGGTAACACGGAACTCCATGAATTTACCTACAACCGGGTCACCGTCGATCCAGCGGTCGGCAATGCCATCGGGGGGAACCGTGTCGTCGATGGTAACCGGTGCGTAGGCTCCGCTTACGATATCGGCCAGGGGAATCACTTCGTCGGTGACTTGCCCGTTCTTGTGTTGCAGCAGGTTGACCAGGTACAGCTTGTCACCCGGTTCGAAGTTGGCAAAGTCGATGATGACGTCGTAGCGTTCGGCTATGCCGAGGGTCGGCAGCTCGCCGTTACTGAACTCCACGGCGTGCTCCATGATGTTGCCGTCGTTGGCAACCATGTGGAACGGGACCGGGTTGCCGGCCTCGTCGACCAGCGCCAGCTTGAAGTAGCGAGATACCGAGGCATTCAGGACGCGGAAGCGGTACCGGCGGGCACGAACGTCGAAGTAAGGCTTGTACAGCCAGTTAACGGTCATAACGTCGCCGAGAAAGCCTTTCTGGTTGAAGGGGTTAAAACACAACTGCCCGTCACCATCAAAGGCTTTCTCTGCCAGCATCAGGTTGACGTCGTAATCGCGGTTGCCCCAGGGCAGCGCGGATCCACTGGGCAACCTCAGGTTGATGCCGTCATTGACGGATTCGTTGCCGCGATCGAGTGAACTGTAATAGTTCATCATCGCGGCGCTGCCCTTGTAGACGTTCTGGGCAGTGAAATCGAGCATGTGATCGTGGAACCAGTGGGTGCTCATGGTCTCGTGCCAGTCGCCCTTGATCCGCTTTATGCCTCCGTTGCCCATGGGCATCCCTGCCCTTTTATCCCTCTTATTCGTATTGATGGAGTCGTGTCCTGCGAGCACCATCGGCCACCTGTAGTCGTAGAACTGGCCGGGAAAGAAAAACGCGTTGGCGAACCCGTCGCTCTCAGCCGGGTTATGGCCGTTGTGCTCGTGGGTGGTCAGCGTGTGAACACCGAAACCACGGTTCTCGGCGACGTCGATCGGTAACGCATTGTAGTGGCGCATTACCAGGGGCTCGCCATAACGCGCGGTGAGCAGCTTGGGGGGAAAAGTTCCGTCGAAAGTCCACACCGCGTCCGGATCCTGCAAAGGCATGCTGGCATGAAACCGGACCTCGATTCCCGACGTCGTGCCATCGGATCCAGCTGGTTCCGCGGTTGAATGATACAGTCCTGTGGGCCCGAATTCACCGTGCCTGTAGCGATGCCTCTGAGCTCTATCACGCAGGCCGCGATTCTCCCGACCACCGGTTGTCGCAGTCTTGAAGTAAACCCTGGGCTTGAACTCATCCCACCGCTGGTGTGCCCATCCTTCCCCAGGCGGTCGTCCTTCGATCGGGGGGTCGTCAAGATCGCGGCCCAACCATGATTCAATCTTCGACTCCCACGGATTCTCGTCCGAGGTATTCGCCTTGCGCTTGGGGATAGGCCATACCCGGGCTTTCAAAAACTTATCCAGTTTTACTGAACGCGGATAAGCCTGGGGGTTGGCTGGTTTGGGTAGCCGTTTATGTTTGGGGCTATCTTCGGCATGAATTCCACGCTTTGTGGTCCCAAATTCTTCCAATCGCAACATTTTCTGGCTGAAAGGCGTTGCGCCAAAAAGCGGACTCGGTGGGTAATCGGTTGGCACGTTGAAGGTGCCAGAATCCCGCTGGGCAGTCACCGGTATGGCATTCTGCTCGCGGGTGTCTTCGGGGGTTCCAGTCAAGCCCCCCTCAAAACTCCCCTCGTTTGCCTCGGGCAAACCCTCTGGCAGATCTCCCACGATCGGACCCGCACACGCCGAAGGATCTCCGGAAGGCGGGCACTGGGCATGCAGCGTCGGTGGGAAAAAACACGCAATGGCCAGAAAAAATAACGAACAATACAACCCTGGAAAACAATACCTACTAACTCGTCTCATAATTTATCCCCCTGCAGAGATGAAAAAAAACATGGCTAACTTAACTAAAATCCCCGTCAAGGGTGTAATCCAGAACAAGCAACTTGTGTACCAAGCTGAAAATGCCTGGCCCCACAGTCAATACAGGATGAGGTCGGGGCTGTGTTGTAAACCCAGGTTAGCGCTCGAAGTCAAAAAGTCTGCACTCGAAGGTCAAAGGTCTGCAGATAACCGCAGCAAGGATGCAACAGCTTGCGCAGTGGCGTCGCAAGCCGGCAGCATAAAGAAAAATTGTAGAGATCCTCAACAGTGGCCGGTTGGGTGCCTACGCCCACATGGGGGGGGATTCGCCCTTACGTGGGCGGTCAGCGCTGGATCCCCCCCCCCGAATGGGTTTGTGTGTGGGGGGGGGGCTGACGACCTCTGCGTCCTCCCGGTTATTTTACCTTCACCGGGACAGCCACGACCTGTGTTCTCCCGGATTCAAAGGAAAGCGTCATATTGATGGTCTGACCTGCTTCCGCTCGCCGGACCGGTTCCATGAGCATAAGATGCTTGCCTCCCGGGGCAAGCTTCGCCTGCCCCCCCGGGGGCACCAGGAGTTGTTCGACCTCCCTCATTCTCATCAACCCGTCGACAACCGCCATTTCGTGCACCTCTATGCGACCGAAGGCCGGGGACTCTACCTTGACCAAGGAAACAGCCTCCTGGCCGACGTTAACAAGGGTCATATATCCGGCGTTAGCCGGGGCCCTGGCGTCTGCCTCGCGCACCCAGGCATCCATGACCGCCAGCACGTCTCCTTCCGGCTCGGCGTCGGCAACCGGAGCTGCCTCCTCCCGCAGCTCGCCCATCGAAGCAAGGTAGACAAGCAGGTCATCGGCCTCCTGCCTGTTCAGCCGCATATTCGGCATGACCAGATTCCCCCACTCTTCGAGCATGGCTACCGCGATCGGGTCCTCGTCAGCAATCATTTTGTCTGGTGCCTGCAGCCATCCAAGAAGCCACTGGCGATCGCGGCGCCCTGTTACTCCCATGAGATCCGGCCCGAGTGCGCCGGGTCGGGTCTCGCCGTCGACCGTGTGACAAACTGAACAACGAGTCCGAAACAACTGCTCTCCCGCCGACATGGGCCGCAGCTCAGGCGCCTTGTGATAACTCTGCTTGGAAAGAGGAGGGCACTTGGGGCACAGGCCATTCAGCTGAGACGCAAGAATGTAGGGGTTTTCTGTCGGCGCTCGCTTCATCCACTGCCCGGTAGCCTGGTTGCCGATCATCATGTTCAAGTTGTGATCGCCACTTCCGTCCTGGATCTCCTCCACGTACAGGCCGAGCTTTCTACGTAGCAGCGTGATGTCTTCTTCGTTACCGGTGAAGAAATCCCAGTGCGCACCGAATCTATCCTTGTACTCGCTCAGTATCGGCGGCTGGTCGTGTTCAGGGTCGATAGAGATCGAATAAAAAAAGATATCGTCGCCAATTCGATCACCCAGTATGTCCTGGACCTTTTTCAGCTGGGCCGTCTCAAGGGGGCAACTGTCCGGACAGCTGGTGAAGATAAAGTTAACCGCGACGATCTTTCCCTCGATAAGGTCGTCGAAAAACCGCACCTGTTCTCCGTCCTGGTTGGTCAGTTCGACGTTTGGAAAATAGTTCCTGCCCCATGACGCGGCCACGGCAGACGAATAGAAAGCCAGCACCAAGGGCAGCACGATAAACCACCGGCAAAATTTCAAGCTACTTCTCACGCGAGAAGAGATACCCCTTTTTCGATTCAATACAACTAGTAGACTACATTTATCAGCGAACCGGACCATCGCCGGCACACCGTCCGATTGGCACGGAAATCAGGGCAACGAGCCCTGGTACGTCAAAGATGCGGCCGGCAATTTTTCCGAGTTTTTCTCGGGCATGGATCGCATCCTCGACGACGACGGCCGGGAGGAGATCAACGGGAACTGAGATCCCTCGACAGGCTGGTCAACGCCGCGGCGCTGTGACAGTCTGGCGACCTTAAAGGAGACCACCAATGGCACAATTGCGCTACGTCAGAACCCTCGAACAGGTACAGAAAGCCCAGCGGGAAAACCCGGAGTTCATGCAGAGCTCGATGCGGCAGATCCGGGTGGAGTACGAGACCCACCCCGAGATCTACCGCGCACTTGTCCTCAAACCCTTTGACCCCGTTGATCGTCCGCTGGTCTGCGTGACGTTTACCGACATCACCATGGAGATCTCGCCCGAGTACAGCATGACCATCGGCGCGATGGTCTTCGGCGTGCAGGTCACCCACGAGGGAGTAGAGGGCGTAAACCTCATCACCATGCCCATGACCACCGAGCAGGCGGTCGTGCCCGGCCGCGAGACTTACGGCGAGGCCAAGAAAATTGCCCAGATAGATTTCACGAGGGAGGGCGATCACTTTTCAACGAGCGTGAGCCGCATGGGTTTTACCTACGTGACGGCCGAGGGCACGCTTGGCAAAGAGCTCGGCCCGCGCAAGTTTACCCAGCACGGCTTCTGCCTGAAGATGTTTCCGTCCTGCGAGGCGGGCAAGTCTTTTGACAACGACCCCTTGCTCGTACGACTCGACTGGCACCAGGACCACAGCAACTCCTGGGAGCTCGAGGGCGACGGCATCACCCTGGGCGAATCGCCGCTCGACCCCGTGGCCGACATCGAGGTCGTCAAGCTCACGCGCTTTGAGTACGAAGAAGGCACCACGCAGAGCAACGGCAAGGTACTGGGCGCCGTGGCTCCCGAACTCGTGTTGCCCATACTGCACCAGCGCTACGACGACCCCTCGGGCAAAGGCATCGAGATAGCCGTAGGCTGAGATCCAGCGGCCACCCACGGGCTCGGAGTCGTACCCCGGGGCAAGCAACAGCCGATGTCGTCGACAAGTAAAACACTGGCCGAGCACTACACCCGCCCCGACTGGGTACGGCGCATAAACGCCATGGGCGATTCGGTGGCCGGTGCGCGCAGGCTGATCCCGCTCGACGCCGACGCACTGATAAACGACGCGGTCGAATCGACGGGCGGCCTCAGCGACTTCGGCAGCTACGACGGCGACTGGCAGGCCCGTTTCACGTCGCTGCTCGAAGAGCTCGAGTCCACCGGGGCGCTCAACACGATGGGCCGCCTCATGACCCGGCAGGAAGTGCTGCGAGGCCTGCGCACACGACTGTTTCTGACCCGTGCGCGCAGCGAGACCCCGGCCATGGCCGACGAAAATATCGACGCGCCGCTGGTCATCACCGGCCCGCCCAGGTCGGGCACCTCGATACTTTTTGAGCTGCTCTCGCTCGACCCCACCGCGCGCGCGCCACTGGCCTGGGAGGTCATCCACCCGCTGGCGTTTGACCGCGCCAACGAGCAAGCCCGGGTGGCCATGGCCGAGTGCGAGCAGGAATTCTGGGCCGACGTGCAACCGGAGTTCGCGGCCATACACGAACTGCGCGCCGACCTGCCCGTGGAATGCGTCACGCTCACCTTGCCGGGATTCTCGGGCGGCCACTGGTCGATGATAGCCGACGTGCCAAACTGGGACGCCGACTACCCCGCCACCATGCGCTACCACCGGGCACTGCTGCAGGCCCTGCAGCATGGCGGCCCGCCTCGCAACTGGGTCTTGAAGACGCCCCTGTACCTGGCGTTTATCGACATGTTGCTCGACGCTTACCCCGACGCGCGAGTCGTACACACCCACCGAGACCCCTTGAAGACCGAACCCTCGGCCTTCAGCACCCTGGCCACCGTGCGCTGGCAGCGTAGCGACGAGGTTGGAATGCCCGATCCCGACGGCGTGGGGCTGGGCGACATGATGGTAGACCTCGCACGGCGTCGCTCGGAGGGAGAATTTGCCGACAGCATTGTCGACCTGCACTTCTCGCAGCTCATGGCCGACCCCGCCGGAGCGGTAGAAGAGCTTTACTCGCAACTCGACCGCCCGTTTGCAAGCCCGCACGCCGACGCCATCCGCGCTTACATGAAGGCGAAGCCCAAGGGCAAGTTCGGGCAACACAAGTACTCGGCCGAGCAGTGGGGCTTTGATCCCGCCAGGATCAGAAAAAAAATGCTGCCGTATACCGACTACTACGGCGTGACGCTGGAAGGATAGGCCGTGGCGGGTGAGTCTGAGCGACGACCTGGGGAGAACAACGCGATGGGAGTCAGCCAAGCCACAGACGCGTGGAAACTGTTCCGCAGTATGCTCGATGATATGACCACTGTCATCGAGGAAGACGCCGAGAACGACCGCGAGAGGCTCGAGGGACTCGCCGTACTCGGCCGGGCGACGGCGATGGCCCTGGAGCTCAACCTCGACGTGAACGCCGACGCACCGCACTTCTACTCGATGACCACCCAGTCGCGGTTCGTCGGCGGCCCCAACCCCGACGGCGAGTACTACCTCTCGATGATAGACGGCCAGCGCGCCTACCGCGTAAGCGGCACGCGCGGTACGACCGCCTACCTCGGCTTCCAGGTGCTGGCGGGGACCGGGCTCAGCCCCCGCCGCATGGCTACCTACCTGTCCGACCGCGACATGGTCATGGATTCTGACGGGGCTTTCTCGTTCGTAATGGCGGCAGAAGAACCCAGTGCCGCCGAGCTTGGCGGCGACCCCTGGGTGGCTATACCCGGAGACTCATCGTCGCTGGTCGCACGCGAGTACTTTACCGACAGGCAGACCGACGAACCCGCCCGCTTGTCGATCAAACCGCTCCAGTCGCCGTCTGCACCACCGCCCCCGACCGACGAGTCGGTTGCTGTACAGCTCACGAGCATTGCCTGGACCATCGTCAAGCTGTTCACCCTGCACCGTACCGTTAAGCCCGAAATGCTGGAGCAGCCCAACCAGTTCCTTACGGCCGACAGCGTGGAGCTGGGGTCGGAGAACACCACTCCCGACAACCTCTACATGATCGGCTCGTTCAGGCTGGCAGACGACGAGGCGTTGGTAATTGAACTCACGCCTCCCGAAACGCGCTTCTGGAGCGTCACGTTGGAAAGCGTCTGGCACGAATGCATAGAACCGCGACGACGACAGAGCTCTATTACCAAGGCCAGGGCCTCCCTGCAGCCCGACGACAGCGTGCGCCTGGTCATAGCCGGCAGCGACCCGGGCAGCGATAACTGGCTGGATACCGGCGGAAGAACCCGCGGTTTCATGACCTTTCGTTGGTTGGACAATCTCGCCCCGCCTTCTGTTACGACCCGGGTGATACCGCTTGCCGAGTGCAACGGGGCCCGGGCCTAGAGAGCTGAGCCACCATGCTGAGCACTTACCGCGTTCTCGATCTTAGCGATGACAGGGGGCAGACCGGCGGCGTGGCGTCCGTCACCGGGTGCCGCCCGGCCGGTTCAACCCAGGCCTGAAAATCTCAATGAAAACCCCTGTTGGCAGAGCTTTCCTACCCGATCGGGGGGTTGACCAACGACCCACAATCCAGTTAGTTAGACGAGAGACCGTTGGCCGACATCTCAGCATGGTGACCAGACAAAAAGGCACACGCTTCGAGTTCTTGCGCACGGTACTGCCGGCCGTCGTCCTGCTCCTGCAGTCGGGGTCGGTATTTGCCGCGGGCCTGACCTACATCGAAAAGGAAACCGGGGCAGACCCCAACGTCACGCCGACCATGGACGCGGGCGCTGTAACCCCGGACGGACAGTTCGTCGTGACAGTGGGCGGTAACAGCGTGTTCGCCTACCGACGTGACAGTTCTACCGGTGAGCTCGACTGCGAGCAGGAGTTCGGTCTCGTAGATCAGGCGATCGACCACGCCCTTAGTCCCGACGGCGAGCACCTCTACGTCTCTGTAAACCTGCTGGGCAGCAATAATGGGCAGATCCGCTGGTTCGCCGTCTCATCGGCACCCGGGGCAGGAAGCTGTGATCCGGTTTTCGTGATGTCCCCCACCCCGCTGGGGACCGTAACCCAAGGGGCTGGGATCTTCTCATCACTCGACGCGCCTAAAAAAATGTCAGTGAGTCCGGATGGAAATACCTTCGTGTCCGTAAGCGGGGGGAAACACGCTATCCATGTATTCTCCCGCGACAACGACAGCGGCTCCCCGTCGTTCGGGGACATCTCTTTACTCGAAAACGAACTTCTCTCGCCCGGTGTCGGTACCGGGCCGACGGTCACCGGCTTGAAGGAACCCCGCAACGCCGTGTTCAGCGCCGACTCTGCCCACTTGTACGCAATCGGCGAGTTTATCCTCGCGGACGGCAGCAGTACCATATTCGCGGTAGGCCACTGGTCGCGCAACAAGGACGGCGAGCTGGACTTCAAGGGACACCTGCGCGAGGGAGAACCCAGCGCGGCCGGTACGGTTGACGGGCTGAGCAACGCGCGCGACCTCCTGGTCGACCCGGATCCTTCAGGGAACACACTGCACGTGACGGGTACGGCCGATGACTTTACCAGCGCGGTCGCCCACCTTGAACGCGATCCCCTGACCGGGGCGCTGTCGTTTCTCGGGGTAACCGATGGGCTTAACGGGAGTGCAGCCGAAGGAATCACTGCTACCTGCCTGTCCAATGTACACGTATCAATGAACGGTGATTTTCCGCCGTTGACCACGCTACACGCCCTCGGTGGTGGAATACTGGGCTCGCCCGAGCCCGACGTGGGGCCGATCGGCTCGGTTGTCGGTTCGGTCGGCTGGCTGGCATCCAGTCCTGACAGCCTGCACGTTTACGGCGGTAGTGGCACCAATTCGGGGGTCCTTGTCTTCGCGCAGGGCAGCGGTTGTGGCGATGGTATCGTGGGTGTGGGCGAAGACTGCGACCCCTGCCCTCCCGCTTCAGCGGCCGGCACAGGCAGCTGCTGCAGTGTCGTCGACTGCTCGCTTACCATTGGCGCGGCCTGCAGCGACGAAACGTTCTGCAACGGCACCGAGGTCTGCGATGCCACCGGTAGCTGCGTTACCAGTGGCAGCGACCCGTGCGTCGACACCTGCAACTCCATCTGCGAAGACCTGGGCAACAGCTGTCAACCCGACCCAGTCGACACACCCTGCGATGACGGTGCGTTCTGCAATGGGGACGATGCCTGCGACGGCGCGGGGACATGCGCTGGAGCCGGCGACCCGTGCACCGCCGGGGGAGACTGCAACGACGTGTGCGACGAAGCCCTTGACTCCTGCCTGGTGCCTGCGGGTACCAGCTGCGCAAGCGACGGCCTGTTCTGCAACGGTGGCGAGCTCTGCGATGCCGCGGGAAACTGCTTGGATCACTCGGAAGATCCCTGCACCAACGCCCCTGAATGCGCCCAGCAATGCGACGAGACCAAGAATGCTTGCGTACCCAGTTCAACAGGCACTCCCTGCAGCGATGACGGTTCTTTCTGTACCGGCGTTGAAACCTGCGACGGCGAGGGGACCTGTGCCGGAGCGGGTAACCCGTGTAGCGAGCTATGCGTGGGCAACTGCGACGAAGCCACCGAGGCCTGCCTCTTCGACGACGCAGGCACGGACTGTTACCTGGACATGAACCCCTGTGACGGGCTCGAGCACTGCGACGGGGCCGGAAACTGCGAACTCGACCCGCTTGAGGTAACTTACGACGATGACCCCTGCGTTGATTGCTTATTTACCGTTGTAGAAAACGAGTTTGGGGATGAGGCATACCTCCTGGAGCTAGCTCCTACCGATGCGGGTACGCTCTGCAACGACGGTTTGTTCTGCAACGGTCCTGACGGC
>DUBO01000039.1 GCA_012960245.1 Candidatus Binatota bacterium
CCAGGTTGGGCTCACGCTGCGTCACGAAGAGGCGATCACGCGTTGGGAAAAAGACCACGGCATCGACTGACCCCGTAGTCTTTACAGCACCGCGTGTTCTGGCTAACTTCGCGTTTCCTGCGGTGCGTACGGTGAGCGTAGCTCAGTTGGTAGAGCCCCGGATTGTGATTCCGGTGGTCGCGGGTTCAAATCCCGTCGCTCACCCCACCGGGCCCGCCCCCGCAGCGGGTCAACCTCATGGCCGGCCGTCGGCGATCAGCTCGCGGTAGAGAGCCAGCGTTTTCTCAACCGTCGCCTCCACGCTGAAATGACTCGCTATTCGTTGTCTGGCGGCCTCTCCCATCGCCCGGTTGCGCTCAGGGTCGGCCGCGAGATAGTTCACCGCATCGCTTATGGCAACCGCTGACGCCGGCTCGATGACCAGCCCCGACTCGCCGTCCACGATGAGCTCCTTGCTGCCGCCCGCGCTGGTCACGACCGGCGTCACCCCGTAGGCCATACCCTCGATCACCGCGCGCGGCAGTCCCTCGCGCTTGAGCGTGGGCAACACGCACACGTCGCAAGCCGCCTGCACCTGGGCCGCGTCGCTGCGAAACCCAACAAGATGGATCCTATCGCGCGCAGGACTGGCCGCGATAGAGGCGAGCGTCTTTTTCACATGAACACTCCCTATCAGCAGCAGGTGTACCGGGCTGCCTTCGCAGCGCATGGCGGGCAGGGCATCGACAAGATACGACAAGCCCTTGCGCGGCCGCTCGTTGACCAGGCAGGCAACCAGGAAGGCATCATCGGGCACACCCAGCTCTGCGCGCGCAACCGGGGGCTCCTGGTACCAGTCAAGGTCGTGGCCCTTGGCTATGGTGACCGCCTTGCCGACGGGGAAACGCCACCAGGGCAGGTGAAGTTGCGTGTCAAAAAACTCGCGGGCCGCGTCGCACACGCAAGCTATACCATCGAGGCGCGGGTGCAGGTAGGTAGCCCAGGCCATCGGGTCAAACACCGACACGTTGCCAACAGTGCCACGATAGACAAGCACCCCGGTGCCGCTACCCCTGGCCGCAGGCAACACGTTCTGCAAGGCGTGGGCGTTGAACGCGTGCACTATGTCGTAGCCACCACCGGCCAGCCGATCACTCAGTGCCCGGCGCGCGGCAAAATCAAAACGGCTGCCGATGGCCAAGTGGCTGACCCTGATACCCGCGTCCACCATCAGCTGTCGCGTCGGCGCGGTTTCGGGACACATGATTTCTATTTCTACGCCCGCGCGTTTGAGGCCCACCAGGGCCATGGTCTGCGGCAGGTCACTGTGAAAGCGATTGCTGTGACCCGTTACTACGAGAACCTTTATCGGCAGGTCCGAAACGGTCATACGCCCAGCCTGGCCAGCCGCCGACGAACCCTCCAGTTGCGCCAGAGGTTGAGTGGTTTCTTTAGCAGCTGATCACTGCCCTCGGCAATGAACTCATCAACCGCGGCAAGCACGCGTTCACTCGCCCGCCCGTCGCGGGCCGGGTGTATGGCGTCGGTGTATTCTTTTATCGCCGCCATCAAGCCGGTGGGTCGTTGCAGCGCCCGCTCTATGGCCGATTCCAGCAAGGCGGGCTCATCGATGTCTATAAGCTCGGGCCCCGGCCGGCGGTTCTTGAATGTGACCACCGGCTTCTGCCAGAGCAGGAACTCCGACAGGGCCGACGACGTGTCTGAAACCATCACGTCCGCACGAGGAAACACGTCGAGTATGTTGTCGTCCTCGTTGAACTCGAGATTCTCACCCACCAGCGAGCGATAGCGCGCCACGGTGTCGCTGTTGGTCTTGGGATGCAGGCAGACAATCCAGCGCCAGCGCCCCGTGGCCGACATGCGGCTTACTTGCTCGAACAGTACTCCCGCCGCGCTCCAGGACGGCGAAAAGGTCGAGTGGTAGAGCACGACCGGTTTGTCGCCTGCACGCGAGTTTGCGAAGCCGGCGTAGGGGTCGAGCTTGGGCCAGCCGGTCTCCTTGACGCCGAAGTAGCCGAGCGAGTCGGCCAGTCGCTCAAACGCAGCCGTGTCTCCCGGCCCGGTGGTGCAATAGAGGTCATAAAAACCCCGGACATAAACGTGCTTGGGTTTGCCGGCGTCGAATCCATGAAAAACGGCTACCTTAACGCCCGGGAAAAATCCCGGCACGTGGTTGCCCGGCGCAAAAACGGCGGCGGGAGAAAAATCCATCACCTCGCCCACGCTACCCAGCACGCGCTCGCCCGTCGCGAGTTCGTCTGCGCCGGGACCGTCAAAAAACCACGCCGCTTCGTCTCCGCGAGCACGGATGGCTGCCTGCAGGGGCCGCATTATTCCAAGCGCGTAGCGTTCGGACGCGTAGAGCAGGTAATGCTTCACAGGCGCACCTTGTGCCGAGCCAGCTCGTCGGCCGCTGTCTGCCGGGAGTCCGGGTTGCGCGCCATTTCGTACAGCCTCAGGCGTTTGTACGCCGCGTAGGCAGCCGCGATATACGACACCGCGAGACCCCGGCGCCCGTCGGGTACGACCAGGCGCAGCATCTTGAGCTGCTTGTGCACCAACGACGGACTGG
>DUBO01000040.1 GCA_012960245.1 Candidatus Binatota bacterium
CTGCGACTGCCCCATGCCGTCGCGTATGACCTTGCCGCCGCCGAATTTTACTTCCTCGCCGTAGGTGGTGCGGTCTTCCTCCACCTCGATGATCAGCTCGGTATCGGCCAGCCGCACACGGTCGCCGACCGTGGGGCCGTACATGTCAGCGTAAGCCCGTCTCGAAATCTCGCGCGCCATGTCAGTCGCCTCCCCCGTCGCCACTGCCCTGGACCGACAGCGGCCCCATGACCTTACCGTTAAAACCGTAGACCTCGCGCGAGCCGCGGTAAGGCACCAGGTCTACTTGCCGAGACTGCCCGGGCTCAAAACGCACGGCCGTGCCAGCGGGTATGTCGAGCCGTTGCCCCAGCGCCGCCTCGCGGTCAAAGTCGAGGGCCTCGTTGACCTCGTAAAAATGATAATGCGAGCCCACCTGCACCGGGCGGTCGCCGGTATTGGCCACCTTCAGCGTGGTGGCCTGCAATCCCTCGTTGATAACGATGCTGCCCTGGGCGGTTATGATTTCTCCCGGCTTCACTGCTCGCCCCCCTCGTCGATTGGTCGCGCAGTCCTTACAACCGGCGCCCTCATCGCACTGGCTCGTGCACGGTCACCAGCTTGGTGCCGTCGGGAAAGGTCGCCTCGACCTGTACCTCGGCAACCATTTCGGCCACGCCGTCCATGACCTGCTCTCGCGCGATCACGGTAGCACCCGCCTCCATCAACTCGGCCACGGTGCAGCCGTCGCGCGCGCCTTCGAGCACGAAGTCGGACACCAAGGCGACGACCTCCGGGTAGTTGAGCTTGACGCCGCGCTCCAGCCGGCGCCTGGCCACCATGGCAGCGGTGGCCACCAGCAGCTTGTCGCGTTCCCTCGGTGTAAGATTCATCGCTTCAGTCTCCTCTTTCGGAACAACCCGATCAGGCCGACCACACGGTCGGCGTCATCTCTACCAGCCCCGCGAGTCGTTGCCTCAGCGCGGCCCAGCACCTGCCCAGCGCCTCGCGCAAACGGGCCGGATCCTCGTCGAGCAAGCGCAGCACGAGCAACGGTCCGGGACAGGACACCGATGCCCTCGTTCCCTGCGCGCAGTCTGCTATCACCTGCCTTGCCGTATCAAGCTGCCCGGCCGCGTCCGGGGCAAGGTAGAGCAGCGTGGCCAGCGCCCGTGCCCCGCCGAAACCTGCGCGCGTCGAGAGCAACCAGGCCTGCCCCTCGGGCAGGCGCAGTCGATCGGCCCAGGCCAGTCGGCCGTCGACCTTCACCGTCCAGCTCTCGTTGAAAGCTACGTCGCCCAGCTCCTCGCCCGACGATACCCTTCCCAGGACCAGCATTTCGCCGACCAGGGCGCGGGCGTCACCCTGTACGCAAACGGTTGTCTGTCGTCGCAGCCGACAACCGTCGAACAGTATGGTTCCCTGCGGCATGTACTCCAACCAGCCACCCTCGCCCACCTCCAGGCGGGTGTCGAGACTGCAGTGGCTGCCAGGCAGTGCCCGGTACACTTTCTCAGCCGCCTGCCCCAGCACCAGCGCCCGCGCGCCGGGGCCGAGCTCAACCTTGACCTCGAGGCGGTCGCCACCGACCAGGCCACCCGAAATGTTGGCGACGACGGCCTGCAGCAGGCCGCTCTCGTCGGAGCGCGGGGTGAAGACACGCAAGGGCGCGCGCTGGTAACGCCGGGTGACAACAGTGTCCGAGCGCTTGACGGCCAGCGCCAGCGAGACTTCGCCCTCGGTGGCAGCCGCCGGCAGCGGCGCCGTGCTTCCAGGGGACGCGACTACCGAGGGCGCCGGCTGCGTGTTCGGCGCTGTGACTGCCGTCGTCATACCGTTAGGTGGGCGCGCACCTCGGCCTCGTCCATGTCCTCGCCACGACCCTCAACGACCAGGCGGCCGCCTTCCATCACCGCGTAACTGTCGGCCAGGCGGCGGGCGAAATCGAAGTACTGCTCCACGAGCAGTATGGCCATCTCGCCGCGAGAGGCGAGCATGCGTATGACTTCCTCTATCTGCTTGATAACCGAAGGCTGTATGCCTTCGGTCGGCTCGTCGAGCACGAGCAGCCCGGGCCGGGTAACCAGCGCGCGCGCGATAGCCAACTGTTGCTGCTGCCCACCCGACAGGTCACCACCCCGGCGCGAACGCATTTCGTCAAGCACCGGGAACAGTGACCAGACCTCGTTGGGAACGTGCCTGTCTATCTTGTCCATGCCCGAGTAACCGGTTTGGAGGTTTTCTTCGACGGTCAGGCGCGGAAATATCTCTCGGCCCTGCGGCACCAGAGCCATGCCCGACCGCGCGCGCTGGTATACGGGCATCCTGGTCACGTCTTTACCACGCCAGCTGATGCTGCCGCGTGCCGTCGACTCGAGCCCGAAAATCGCTCTCAGCAGGCTGGTCTTGCCTACCCCGTTGCGCCCGAGCAGGCAGGTGACCTCACCCGGCCGAACGTCGAGTGACACACCGCGCAGGCAATGGCTCGCCCCGTAGAACAGGTGCAGCTCTTTTACGCTCAGCATGGAGCCCGCCTTCCCGTGTTGCGATCAGCGACCAAGATAGACCTCGATTACTTCTTCGTTGGCCTGCACGGTGTCGATGCTGCCCTCGGCCAGCAGGCGACCTTCGTGGAGAACGCTCACCTTGCTCGCCAGCGCGCGGACAAATTCCATGTCGTGCTCCACCACCGCAACCGTACGCTCGCCGGCTATGGCCGTGAGCAGCTCCACGGTACGCTCGCGTTCACCGGTGGTCATGCCGGCCGCAGGCTCGTCGACCAACATCAGCTTCTGATCCTGCACCAGCAGCATGCCGATCTCCAGCCACTGCTTCTGCCCGTGGCTGAGGGTAGCCGCTTCGTCGAAGCGAATGCCGAGCAGGTCGATGGTCTGCAACACTTCTTCTATGCGCTCGCGTTGCTCCGTGCTGAGCACGGCAGCCAGCGTAGCAAACACCGAGCGGTCGTTCCTGAGCGCCAGCTCCAGGTTCTCGAACACGCTGAGAGCCTCGAACACGGTAGGCGCCTGGAATTTGCGGCCTATGCCGAGCTCGGCTATCGCGGCTTCGTCGAGTGGCAGCAGGTTGACCCCCCCGTCAAAAATAACCTCGCCCTTGTCCGGCTTCGTGCGCCCGGTAACCACGTCCATCATCGTGGTCTTGCCCGCTCCGTTGGGCCCGATAATGCAGCGCAGTTCGCCGGGGGCAAGCACCAGGCTCAGGTTGTCGAGCGCCTTGAAGCCGTCAAAACTCACCGTGACCCCGTCAAGGTAGAGCATAGAGCCGGTGGCGACCGGTTTGACCCTTCCCTGGCTTACGCTGCCGTCAGCCATCCTGCGTGTCCCCCTGCTCGCCGGCCACTTCGCTGGTGTCCACGCGAGAGACAGCCCGTCGTTTTTCACGACGGGAGCGCAGGCTGGCCACCACTCCCACCAGGCCGCCGGGCATGGCCAGGGTCACCACCACGAACAACGAGCCCAGAAAAAACAACCACGCGTTGGGCATCAACCCGGTAAGCACGGTCTTGAAACCGTTCACCGCCAGCGCTCCTGCTATCGCACCGTAGAGCGTGCCGCGACCACCCACGGCCACCCAGATGGCTACCTCTATGGAGTTGGCCGGCGAGAACTCGCCGGGGTTGATGATGCCGACCTGCGGCACGTAGAGAGCCCCCGCTAAGCCGGCCATCATGGCCGAGAGCACGAAGAGAAACAGCTTGAAGTTTTCCACCCGGTAGCCGAGAAAACGCAGCCTGCTCTCGGCGTCGCGTATACCGGTGGCCACCCGGCCGAGCTTGGACGACACCACCACGCGGCTCACGAGGTAGCCCCCGGCCAGCGCCAGCAACGAAGCCATGTACAGGCCGGCCCTGGTGGTGGCCAGCTGCAGGTCCATGCCCGCGAGCTCCTTGAAATCGGTCATGCCGTTGTTGCCGCCAAAGCCCATGTCGTTGCGAAAGAATGCGAGCAGCAGCGCGTAAGTCATGGCCTGGGTGATGATCGCAAAGTAAACGCCCGACACCCGCGAACGAAACGCGAACCAGCCGAACACCAGCGCCAGCAGGCCCGGTACAAGCATCATCATCGGCAGGGCGAACCAGAAATGGTCAAAGCCGAGCCAGTACCAGGGCAGCTCTTTCCAGTCGAGAAAAACCATGAAATCAGGTAGCAGCGCGTTGCCGTAGACACCGCGCGTGCCGATCTGCCGCATCAGGTACATGCCCATCGAGTAGCCACCGAGCGCAAAGAAGGCGCCGTGGCCCAGGCTCAGCGCGCCGGCGTAGCCCCACACCAGGTCAAGACTCAGCGCCAGCAGGGCGTAGCAGAGATACTTGCCCAGCAGGGTCACAGTGTAACCCGACAGGTGCAGGACCGAGCCGTCTTCAAAGGCCAGGTTGAGCGCGGGCACAAGGCAGGCCAACGCCAACAGGCCGCCAAAGCGGGCCCAGCCGCGCCGATCCATAACCGATACCAACCTGTTCGCCTGCCAGTTCATCGTGTCGTTGCGTGGCTCGCCATCGCTCAGTCTTCGGCCGCCCGGCCGCTCATGGCGAACAGTCCGCGCGGGCGTCGCTGTATAAAGATGATGATGAACACCAGCACCAGGATCTTACCCAGCACCGCTCCTGCCACCGGTTCGAGAAACTTGTTGATCACGCCCAGGCTCATCGCCCCGGTCAGTGTTCCCCACAGGCTTCCCACCCCGCCGAAGACCACTACCATGAAGGAATCAATGATGTAGGACTGGCCCAGGTTGGGGCTCACGTTACCAATCTGGCTCAAGGCGACGCCGGCCACACCCGCGATGGCCGAGCCCAGGCCGAAAGTGAGATAATCCACGCGACCGGTTTTGATGCCCATGGCCGAAGCCATCTCGCGGTTCTGCGTCACAGCTCTCATCTGCAGGCCCAGGGCCGTGTAGCGCAGCAGCAGGCCGAGCGCGGCCAGCACCGCCAGCGCAAAGGCGATCACGACCAGCCGGTTCCAGGTCAGCGTTACCACGCCAGCCAGTTCAAAACCGCCGGTCATCCAGAAAGGATTTTCGACGGCGCGGTTGGGCGCCCCGAACACCGTGCGCACCGCCTGCTGCAGGACCAGGCTCACACCCCAGGTTGCCAGCAGGGTTTCGAGCGGGCGGCCGTAAAGAAATCGTATGATCCCGCGCTCCAGCGCTATACCCACCAGGCCGGTCACGAGAAAAGCCACAGGTACCGCCACCGGCAGGTAGAGATAAAAGAGGTCGGCGGGAAGGTAGTCGCGAAACAGCTCCTGGACCACGAAGGTGCTGTAGGCACCCAGCATGATCATCTCGCCGTGGGCCATGTTGATGACCCCCATCACGCCGAAGGTGATAGCCAGCCCCACCGCGGCGATGAGCAGCACCGAGCCCAGGCTCAGACCCTGGTAGAGCTTGCCCACATTCTCAAGCATGCGCATCCGGGCCTCCATGTCGGCCATGATGCCTGACGCCACCCCACGCACACGCGGGTCGGGTTCGTAGAACTCGCCGTCGGCGTCGGTTTCGGTCAGGCGAGAAACCATGGCGCGCACCTCGGAGCCAGTGGATTCCGACAACGTCTCGAGGCCGGCCAGTCTCGTGGCAGCGTCAGTGCTCAGCAGGCGCGAAGTCGCCAGCGCTATCTCCATGGCGGCCTTGAGATCGGCATCGGCTTCATTGGCCAGCGCCTGAGCCAGCGAATCGGCCATCTCACTGGAAGGATAACCGGTAGCCGCCTCCACCGCTGCACGACGACGTTCGAGGTCCTCGCTGAACAGGTCCATGCGGCTCAGAACCGCACGGATTGCGCCACGCAGCGAGTTGTTGACCGAGATCTTGCGTATGTCGCGCGAGCCGGCCTCGCCCAGGGACTCACCCGTGCTGGGATCGCTGAGCAGGTAGGCGCTGCCCTCGCGACGGGCGTCGACCAGCCGATCGTCCGACAAGCGTCGGTACAGCCGGCTCTCGAGCATGGAGCCCAACACTCCCGAGGCTCGCGGATCGTCCATGGCACCAAGGGTCTTTATGGCCTCCATACGATCGCTGTAGCTCGACGAAGCCAGGCCAGCGGCCGCGGCGTCAAAAGACACGGCTTCGGAAGGAGCAGCCTGCAAGGGTGCCGCCACTGCCAGCAACAGCAGGAGGGCAGAAGCTGGGCGCGAGAAGTAGTTGTAGAAGTGTCTCATCCTCCCAGCTCGCCCGGTGATTTCCTGAACGCCGGTCAATGCACCGGCCTGGAATGTCACCCGGGGAGACGGCGCTTGCCGCCTCCCCGGGCTTTGTTTCTGCAGCCCCCCCCCACGGGGGAGGCATAGTTGAATCGAGCTTCTAGTTGAACTTGGGCTTCGCGCAGTTGCCGCAGACCCAGGGATACGACCAGTCGGCAGTAAGCTTAGCGCTTTCAGGAATGAAAGGGCTCCAGGCGTCGGCCTTGATCGTCTCGTCGGTCTGCCACACGATGTCGAACTGCCCGTCGGAAGTGATCTCGCCTATCATCACCGGCTTGGACAAGTGGTGGTTGGTGTTCATCACCACGTCGTAGCCGCTGAGCGAACGTACTTCCTGCCCGTACATGGCCTGCCTGACCGCGTCGACATCGGTCGAGCCAGCCTGGCGAACCGCCTGCGCCCACATCTTGAAGCCTATGTAGTGGGCCTCCATGGGGTCGTTAGTCACGCGCTTGTCGTTCTTGATGAACTTCTGCCAACTCTTGATGAAAGACTCGTTCTCGGCAGAATCCACCGACATGAAGTAGTTCCACGAGGCCAGGTGTCCCACGAGGTTGCTCGTGTCTATGCCCGACAGCTCCTCTTCGCCCACCGAGAAGGCAATGACCGGAATGTCCTCGGCCGAGATGCCCTGGTTGGCCAGCTCCTTGTAGAAGGGAACGTTGGCGTCACCGTTGATGGTGGACACCACCGCGGTGCGCTTGCCCTCGTTGGCAAACTTTTTCACGCGGCTGACGATGGTCTGCCAGTCCGAGTGACCAAACGGCGTGTACTCTTCCAAGATGTCGGACTCCTTGACGCCCTTCTTGCGCAGGAACGCACGCAGGATCTTGTTGGTGGTGCGGGGGTACACGTAGTCGGTCCCCAGCAGTACCCAACGCTCGGCCTCGCCGCCTTCTTCGCCCATCAGGTATTCCACCGCGGGGATGGCCTGCTGGTTGGGCGCCGCGCCGGTGTAGAACACGTTGCGCGAAGACTCTTCGCCCTCGTACTGCACGGGGTAGAACAGCAGCCCGTTGAGCTCTTCGAAAACCGGCAGCACCGACTTGCGGCTCACCGATGTCCAACAGCCGAATACAACGTCGACCTTTTTCTGCTCGACCAGCTCCCTGGCCTTCTCTGCAAACAGCGGCCAGTCCGATGCCGGGTCAACGACCACGGCCTCCACTTCGCGACCCAGCAAGCCGCCGTTGCGGTTGAGGTCATCGATCATCATAAGGACCGTGTCCTTGAGCGTCACTTCGCTTATCGCCATCGTTCCCGACAGCGAGTGCAGCACGCCTACCTTTATCGTGTCTTTCTTTGCCTGGGCTGAACCCGCGGCCACGCCCACGCATATCAAAGCGCCCGCGGCCAGCAGCGCCACCTTCTTGTAGCTGAACATATTTAGTATTCCTCCTTTTATCATTTCAAGTTAAGTCCCGGTCATCGCGGGCCTCGGACGAAAGCCCGTCCAGCCCGGCTGTCACACATCTCCCCTCCCCCTGCAGAGCAATAAAGGGGCCAACGGCAGGCCTGCTTTCTGGCTGTTATACGGGCCCGCAGCGGCCCGGGCTGCTGGTAACTGCTGCATGCAACAGCAGCCGACTGCCCGTTCAACAGGCAATCAGTGCCCCGTTGGCCTCCAGGTGGCCGGCAAAAGACAGCCCGCGGGTGTCGGCGGGCAGGCCGAGAGCGGTATCAAAATTGCACTGCACACGAGTTACCACTACACGCGAGTTATCAGAAAGCACGCCGGGAGACCGGCCACAAAAAAAGGGAGGAAACTCAACAGTGAACGTATACAGAAAATCAGCCGGTACCGGCCTCGCCGTGGCCCTGCTGTTCGGGCTTTCGGTCGTGGCCGCCCAGGCCGGGATCAGCCAGGACGTAGGCGACGGATCCTACAGCCTCGGGGTGGGATTGAGGGCCAGCTACAACAGCGTGGAAGACGGCGCGCCCAGTGGCGCCGATCGCTCAAACGACTTCAACCTGGAGACCCTGCGCCTGTACGGCTCGGGATCGTTGAACGACTACATCAGCTTCGAGGGCAACGTGGACGCCACCGAAGACGACGTGAAGCTGCTCGACGCGGTGGTGAAGGTAAAGCTCAACGATCTGTTTGAAGTCTGGGGTGGGCGTTTTCTGCCTCCGTCGGATCGCAGCAACCTGAGCGGGCCGTATTTCCTCAATGCCTGGACCTTCCCCATCGCCCAGAAGTACCCTGCCATTTTTGCCGGGCGCGATAACGGCGTAGCGGTGTGGGGACAGACCGGCGGCGGTGCCTTCAAGTACCAGGTGGGTGCCTTCGAGGGTTCGCAGGGTGTCAACAACGACGAAGACAACCCTCTGTTTGCCGGCCGTCTCACCTTGAACCTGTGGGATCCCGAGCCGGGCTACTACAACTCGAGTACCTACTACGGGTCGAAGGACGTACTCGCGATTGGCCTCGTAGCCATGAGCCAGTCCGACGGCGCGGGTGACGGCATCTCGGGCGGAACGGGTGACTTCAACGGCTGGAACATCGACGTCCTGGCCGAGAAGAACCTCGAGATGGGCGTAGCCACGCTGGAAGGCGCTTTCTACGACTACGACTCTGACGGTGCCACCGGTGGCACGGCCGAGGGTGACGGTTTCTTCGTGCTCGCGAGCTGGCTCTGCCCGGAAACGAGCAGCATAGGCCCGCTTGAGGGCAAGTGGCAGCCGATGTTCCGTTGGCAGGAGTACGAGAACGAGGCCGACACAGACGCGACCGAGCTATGGGAGCTCGGGGTCAACTACATCATGGACGGCCACAACAGCCGGGTGTCGTTGGTGTTCGGTGAAGAGGATCCTGCAGGCAGCGGCGACAGCTTCAACAGTGTGCGCCTGGGCATGCAGATCCAGATCTAAGCTCCAGGCTCTGAACTCTGAGGGGATTCCCCGATAGGAGTGGGGGAGGCGCGGCCACACCGCAGCGCCTCCCCCTTTTTGTTCCTACCACTGGGTCAGGGCGCCGTCGTCTATCCAGTCCTGTATGACCTGCTGGTCAGGTGCTGACATGGCCGGCAGCGCAAAGGGCATCTGAAAACCGAAGCCGGGCAACGCCGACGAGATCTTCTCGTAGAGATAGCTGTTGAGCGAATCGCCCGGCACCACCAGGGTGGATACGACCTGCGTGGAAGCTACCCCGACAAGCGCCGATCCCGCACCACCGGCAGAAAGGTCGAGGCCCTGGAAGGCCGTGAAGGAATCGTGGCAGCCCGATGTGGCGCAGTTCGTATCCATTATGGCCTGCACGGCGTCGGGCAAGCGCGGGCCGCAGTCCATCGAGCAGTTGGTGAGATTCTCTCCACCGGCGGCGTCACATGTGCCGTCACCACAGTCGGTGACGGCGGTTATCCAGTCACCGATCGTGGTTATGTCGGAAGCTGACAGGGCCGCTAATGGTGGCATGGGCAGGCCTAAGGGCGGCGGGTTCTGGGTAATCTTGGTGTACAGCCAGCTGTTCACGAGATCCCCCGGTTCGATCCGGTCAGTGGCAAGCTGTTCTGTGGAGGCTACGTTTACGGTTTGCGCACCCGAGACGCCCGCCGACAGCACGAGCCCCCCCCCGGGGAGGGAACTGGCCGAGTTGTGGCAACCGAGCGTGGCACAGCTGTCCGTGAAAATGTCCTGCACTTCTTCGTTTACCTGGCTGCAGTCGACCGGGCAGGTAATGGCGCCCTCGTCGGCGTCGTCACACGTGCCATCGGTACCGCAGGATCCGGTTATGGTGTGCGCAGAGACGACCGACCCATCCTGGTAGAGCGCCCCCATGCAAGCCTGGGCCAGGGCCACAGAGCTGGCCGCGCCCGCGCAAGCATCGAGGGATAACAGGGTGGCGTCGCTACACTTCTTGCTCACACCATCAGCCATCTTGCCGGCGGCCTTGGTGATCTTGCCCTTGGAGTCGGCCTGGGCGAGGTCGCTGCAGTCGGCCGAAGACTTTCCCTTATCCACCGACTCGTAGCACTTCGCGATCGTCTTGAGTACGGTTTTTGCCATCTTACCACCGCCCTTGGACATGGTGTTGAGACAACCCTGCTGGTCCTTGGACAGGCTCGCGCCAGCGCTACCGAAGGTGGCCGCGGTCATGGCCTCGGCCTCGGTCCTGGCAAGACAGACCTGGCAGGAAGCGAGATCCGAAAAACTCGCTATGGCGCCTACCGAATCGCAGGGCCAGGGGCAGGACGACAGGGCACCGGTCTCGCCCAGGGTGGTGACGCACTTACCGCCGATGTCGGCCAACGCTTTACCCTCGGCTCCAGAAATCTTGCCCTTCAAGTCACCAGTGGCGACGCTCGCACAATCAGAGGCCACGGCGGGTATGCCCTTGCCCATGGCACCCTTGTAGCACTTGCCCAGCTCCTTGAGAGCGGTGGTCATGTACTTGCCCGCGCTCTTGTTGATAGTCTTGCGGCACTTCTGCGCGTCCTTCGACGGCGAAAAGACATGCGCAGGCAGCGTGGTGGGTACGAGAAACGCCGCCACGGTAAAAACCGCGACGAGCCTTTGAGCTGACGTCATGTTGGGAATTCCTCCTGTTTAGCGAGCCGGCTGACAGATGACAGGCGGTCAGTAATAAATATGTCACCACCCGCAACGTTGCGTCAAGGCATAAATAACCGCCCCCCCCCCGATCGGGGGGGCAGGCCTGTGGCAAACTTAGCGCCAGGCAGGCGCTGTTACTGACGAGTCTCGATCAGCTGGCGATGGGCCGTATTACCGACCGTTTGCCCTCGTTGATCTGCTTGAGTTCGGCGATGCCTTCCTCGGCAATTGCCTGGCCGATGTTCCACTCGCCCTCGCCGGCGATCTCGTCCATGTCGACCCACAGGCTGTAGAACGGAATAGTGCGCTCAGTGATCAAGCCGCCGGTGTATAGCGTCTTGATCAGCGTACGAAAGATATTGCTACTATCACGCATGAAGCTGCGCCTGGTGTCGTCGGTTATGGCCTCCGACATGGCCGCAACCGCAAAATCGGGGTCTATGCCGCAGCGCTCGTACAGGCCGCGTCGCTGGTCGGCGCCCACGAGGTTGAAGAGCAGGTCCTCGAACATGTTGCGACTGTAGTCCTCGAGCTCGTTGCGTATCTCGTCACCCACCCCGGGCACGTTGAGGCGAGCCCAGATCTGCCCGAAGCGGTGGTGAAAGGCTTCATCGGTCATCACCAGCTGGGCCAGTCGACGGAGCACCGGGTCGTTGGCCTCCTGGTACAGGCCGGCAAAAATACCCATGGCTATGCCCTCGATGACCATCTGCATGCCAATGAGCTTCTCGTAGATAATGTTGCTGCCAACGATCTGGTTGAGCACGCGATCCAGTGTCTCGGTGGGCGGCGTGACCTCGCCGAAGCGCGAGTGGAGATAACGCGCAAAGCCCTGCACGTGGCGGGCCTCTTCGCGGGCCTGGTTAGTGGCGTACTCCGCCGCCCCGGCATCGAGCAACATGTCGGCAAGGCCGGTCGAGATACTGAGCGCGCCCTGCTCGCCGTGAAGCACGCCGCTTATGCGCATGAGCGTGGTCTGGTTGGCAAAATTGATCTGCTGGCCCTCGTCCAGCGTGTCCCATATGGCCGAGTGACGTTCGGGGATCTGGCTTATGGGGATAAGTGGCAGGTCGGTGGGAGCAGCTATATCAAAATCTATGTAGTCGCGGTCGTCGGGGTTCCAGAAGTGCTCGTGGGTGCGCGCGATCAGTGGCTCGAATTCAGGCGCGCGGTCGAGATAACGATCCGAGTTGAGCATGGCCGCGAAATCATCGCGGGCCACGGCATTGAACGCCGGGTTGATGTTGGTATGCCGGTTACGTTCCCGGTCTTTGTCTGACATGGCCATCGGCAGATTGTGCCAGACACGCCGACCGTTGACCAGTTGACCCGCCCCCCGTCTGCGCCGGGCGATGTGCAAACGGGGAAACAGCTCAACCTAGAGCAACCAGGTCAGGCCAACTCTCAACCTGTAGTCAGGCACCAGCGAAAGCCCCGAATTGTTGAGCACAGCGGGCAAATCGAGCGCAAGATGCCCCACCAGCGAAGTACGCCAGGAATACAGAATTCGCGGGCCCAGGTAGAGGGCCGTCAAAGCCGATCCCGACACCTTCTCGCCGGCCTGGGTATCCTGCCCCTTGCTCTGCATGGTCGCCATCAACTGCATAGCCACTCGGTGCTCGGTGGGACCGTGGGTAAAGAACACGCCCGGCCCGCCCGCAATCGTCAGGTCGTCGGCGTGCTGGTAGTCATGATCACCCTCCGTGCGTAAAGCGTAATCAAGGACCAACGAGGCGAACGCGCGGCCACGACTCGCAAACAGGTCCATGCCTGCCAGGTAGTCAACCGACCCTGTGCCAAGCGCGAGGTCGTGCCCGTGAAGCCCTCCCTCGTGGTCGCCCTCCCGGGAGACCGATCGCTCTTCATGTCCTATCTCCGGGTCGTGATGCTCCTCAGCCAGGAGATCGCTGTTGCCGGTGGGCAACTTGATGCCTCCTCTCAAGCTGGCACGCAGCACGGACTGGTTCTCGCCTATGCGATCCAGCGCTACCCAGCGCCCGGTCAGCGCAATGTCGCCCAGGCCGTCCTCGCGGCCGGTGGTCGCGCTCGGCTCATCTGCCTGGCGAAAGCGCCGATCTATCCACGGAACACTGGCCTGCACGCCCCAGCTGGGGTTGAAGTTGTAGCCGATGAGCAACTGGGTGACCGAGCTGCGTAGCATTTCTCCCTCGTCGTTATCGACCTCCTCCCCAGCCTCCTGCAAACTCTTGAAGCTGCTGAACTGGGTGGCCAGCCCTACTCGCGGGCCGGGCCGAGCCTGCTCCATGGCAACGGTGGTGTACACCGAGCACAGGTCACAGGCGTATGCTCCCGCCGCCGTGGTAAGACCAGCCGCGGTCACCGCCAACACGGTCAAAAGCCCTCTCTTCAAAATACGATTCATTCCGCTCTCCCTATCTATTCACTGCACGCGTGGCTCGCGCTATCACTCGTGAAAAACTCACGCCGGTTGCGGGGCAACGAATCGCTGCCCCGCACTGGTGCGCCATGTTAATTCCGATCTCCCATGTAAGGCGAAGCGCCAGGTGGCGCGGCCGTTAGGAGTCCAGTCGTGGAGGTGGGTAATCGGGCGACAGGGCCAGTCCCTGGGCCAGCCCGGCAAGCAAGGCCGCGACTTGGCGACTCGCAGGCAGCCCCAGCCCTTCGCCCTGTTGCCCTGGCAGGGCCGGCTCGGCGGCGGCAACCGCCGGGATTACAGGGGTGGGACAACCCGCCCCACCGGGATTGCGAATGCCCTCGCAGCAGCAAGCCCGCTCGGCAGAACCCGCGCGAGCCTTCTTCTTGACGTGGCAGGGCATGCGCCCCGGCCCCGTGGCGCAGCTCGCGCGCACGGCCGCCGCGGCCTGGGCCACCAGCGTGGTGCCGGGCACCGCCGGCAGCAGCAAAATCGCGGTGGCGGTAACCAGAAAGCTACGTTGCCTAAAAGCGTTCACCCTGCGCACAAGTTTAGTCAAAAACATGAGGGACAACAAGGATAAGAAAGTACCCACTGCGCTCGCCGCCGGGTAACCAAGACGAACAAAAGAGGTCTATCCGTTGGCCCCGCGCCGCATTTTGCTTTATCTGTCAGGTACCCCGGTATGCGACCCCGCGAAATGCACAGCAGAAGCGGGCGCTCACATGGGGGTGGGCGAGCAGGTGACCGAAAAGCTGGAACTAATGCTGCTGCTTAAGTCTCCCGGGCGGGCAGGCAACGGTGACAGCGAGGCTATAGGCCGTCGGCTCGCGCCGCTGCTGCAGGGATCGCCGGGCAGCAGCGACCAGAGAGTACTCGTGGCCACGAGCGACCAAACCCCCACGCCCGAACTCTTCGACGCCCTGGTCTCGGTGGGCGTAGAAGACGAGCACCAGGCGCGCAACCTCGCGCAGGCCACCAGGGCAGAGCTGGGCGACGACCCGGACGGCGCCACCGACCTGCACGCGCTGCTCGTCCGAAGCAGATGGCCGAAACCACGCACGCCGCGTCCTGCTAACGGCAGCCGGGCAGGCGCGGGAGTGGTGATGGTGTCGGCCATGCACCGTATCGCCGAACCTAACCACGAACAGTTTGACCAGCACTGGCGCGACCGCCACGCACCGCTCGCGCTCGAACACCACCCCGGCATGGCAGCCTACCAGCAGAACGTCGTCGAGGGAGTGCTCACGGCAAAGACGCCATCCTGGGATGGCGTAGCCGTGCTGTACTTCGACAGCCCTGATGATCTCGCCAACAGATTGTACAACGACGAAGAAAGCCAGCAGATAATCATGGACGACGTCGCGCGCTTCGTGGACCTCAAGCACAGCACGACGGTAATCATGACCGAGGCATACTCGGTTTCTACCCAGCCCATCAAATCACGGAGGAAAGTATGAGAAGGAATCTATTAGCAGCCCTGCTGGCCTTTATATGCACGGTTGGTGCCACGCCAGGCCATGCAGTTGAGTCGAACCCTGTAGCTGAGCTTCAACCGAGCAACTTCGCTCACCAGCTTGGAGGCTACTACGGCGTAGCCGAAAAGATCACAGACGAAATTATTCTCCGCAGATTAACGCCGGAATACTACAATTTTCCCCAAAAGATTGACGATTCGATCAAGAACCAGAAAGAAGAGGTCTACCTGCTGGCGCGTGCTGACAGCGCGACCGCGTTTGGGCGTAGCAAGGGCATGGAGCTACGGTTAATAAACGGTACGGAAAACCAGCAGAGTTTCCCCTCGTCCGACCATAGATTGTTTATAGTCCAGGAAGCCATCGACGAGACCGGGGAATGGAAACCGGTTGAGTATTTCCCGACAAGCTGGTGTGGCAACAGCTATCGCCACGTCCTTCTTGATCCAGGAGAGCACTGGCTGTTTCCAACCCCGAAATACGAAGGAACTTTCTCGACCACCCTTCGTTTTTCAATGTCGATCGACGGTAACAAGGTTCTCCATTCAAACGAATTCAAGGGATCCGTCAATCCAGTGCAATTCAAAAAAAACGAGGATACGCCGCTCTGGAGATGAGCCGACCTGTTTCAATGCCGACGGGATGCTGCGGTTAAAACCATCACCGCCCGCGGCTACTGCTTGCAACTGAGCTTCGTGGCCGAGCCGTTGTAGCGACAGTCGGCGAGCACGAAAGCGCTCTCGGTGCACAGGCCGGCGGCCGCTGCGGCGGCATCGCCGAGCACCACGGTAAGCAGCGGCGGTTCATCGCCCTGCTCGAGCGGGTAAGCGCCGTCGCGGGCCTTTACGATCAGCTTGGTTGCGCCGGGGGTTTTTTTCGATCGATCCACAAGCATGACCTTGTTTATACCGCCCACTGCGCTGCCGGTCTTGTCGGCGTACTTCCACTTCGTGCCCGCGCCGTTCACCCGCCAGCCCCGCGTACCCGTACCCAGGTACGAACCGGATGGCAGTGCGACCTCAGCCAACGAGCTGCCCCCCTCGGTCTGCACGGTCAGCAGCAGGCCGTCGCTTCCAAGATTGATGTCCGAAAAGTTCACGCCCGCAGGCAGAACCAGCTCTCCCTTCACCAGCAACCCCTCGTTGCCCGAACTCCCGTCACCCAGCCCTGACAGTTTAAGACGCGGACGGCCACCGAGATCACGCGAACCGTCGGAATTGGTACAGCTGGAATCCGCCTCGCAGCTGCACTCGCCCGCCTCGCCGGCGGCTATACACAAACCCGGGCAAGCCGCGTCATCGCTACCATCACACTGCTCGCTACCCTCGATGAGCCCGTTGCCACAGATCGAGTTCGAGCAGGCCGAGGTATCGAACAGGCAGTCACCGCCGCAGGCCAAGGTCCCGGCCAGGTATCCCAGGCCCACGCAGTCCTGCCCTGCCAGGTTCGCGCCGTCGCACTCCTCGCCGGAATCGATTGCACCGTTGCCACAGTTGTCGGCCACCAGGGCAATGCTGATCTCGGCCGGCACTGCGCCCACCGCCACCGCCTGCTGCTGGGTGGCATAGCCGGCCGCCGAGGCCTGCACGGTGTAAGTTGCGTTGGCGGGCAGCATGTAAGTCCAGCGGCCAAAGGGTAGAAAGGTGTTGCGCTCAAGCTCACCCGTATCGAAGACGTAATCCGTCAGCGTGACCGTGGCCTCCATGGGCAGGCCGGTTGCCGAGTCGGTGGTGTGTACGTCCAGGCGCGCACCGTCCAGGCGACTGTACAGGTACTGCCAGCCGGCGCGGTTGCGGGACACTATCGCTGGCACATCGGCAAAATTCGGCTCGAAGGAGGTTCCCACCTCCACCAGCATGGCGTAGGTGCCATGGTAGGCGTAGTACCAGCTGGTGTCGTCACCGCTTATGGGCCCACCCGAGGCCGGCGAGTAGACGTCGAAGCGCGGCGTCGAGTCCACGGCGTCGATGGCGTCGGCCATGCCGTGCATCATCTCGTGGATGACGTCGTGCTCGGGCATGATCTCGTTGGCCGCGCCGTTGCTGCAGGCGTAGGGGTAGTCGATGAACTGGCCGTAAGCGTGCCAGCTTATGGCCGTCGTAAAGTGCCACTGGTCGCTGAGAGCAGCCATGGCCGAGCTCTCCAGTTCGGACGAAGCCGACGGCCCGCGGTAGGTTTCCTGCGAACACGACGCGCCGCTGCCGCAACCCGCCGGCCCCCACAGGTATGAGTAGTTGCGGTTGAGGTCCACGCCCGTACACGAGCCACCGTAGGTCTGGCGGTTCTTGCGCCACAGCGAATCCACGTCAAACACGTGCTGGGTGCCGTCGGGGTTTACCACCGGCACGACCACGGTCTTGTAGTCGTTGACCCAGGCGGTAATCGTAGCGTCCACTCCGTAGCCGGCCGTCAAGGTGTCGACCACGTCCATGGCCACGTGAGGAGTGGCAACCTCGCGCGAGTGGTGCTGGCTGTTGAACAACAACGACGGCTCGTCCTCGTCTGTCCCCGGGTTGTCGGAAATCTCAAGGCCGTAGATGTCGCGTCCCTCCCAGCTCGTACCCACCACGAACAGCCGGGTGATGGACGGGTAGTTGGCGGCCGCCTGCGTGAGCAGCGCCTGTATCTCCGAGGGATCGTAGTACTGCGACTGCGTGCGACCCGGCTCAAGCGGCGCGTCGTCAAACGAACGCAGCACCACGAAGCCGGCCTCAACCAGCTCTGCCAACGCGCGCGCGTCGGGCACGTCAACCACGGCGCTGCCGGTGTCGGCGTCGTAGCCACAGCGGCCCGCGTGCATGCCGTGATCGGTAAGCCAGGCGAACCACGCGCGTCGTTCGGCAGCCGAGTGCTGTTGTCCTGCGGTGGGTAGCGCGAGCTCCAGGGTCCACGGTTGGGCCGGGGCGGGAGTTGGAAAGACTGCGACCCCGCCCAGGAACAGGGACAACAGCAGGGCCAGAATTATAAGCCGTCTCATGAGGGGGGCGCCCCGGTCAGCGCAACTTCAACAATAGGAAACCGGCAGCGGGTTCGTCAAGGTGAATCGCCCTTTTTCGCCGCGAAAAGAGCTATTTTGAGCCCGAAGTGTTGGCCGCAGCACCCAGGAAGGCCGGTTTTTCGCCCCCACCGTGCACGAGCAGACCGGCGCCGCTTATGTAGGCCGCCATCGGCGAGGCCAGGAACACACAGGCATCGCCTAGATCCGAGGGGTCGGCCAGGCGCCCAAGCGGCACCGTGGCTGCGACCGAGGCGATGCCCTCTTCATCGCCGTAGTGCAGGTGCGCCTGCTCGGTGCGCACCATGCCGCCGATTACGGCGTTGACCCGCACACGGGGGGCCCACTCAACGGCCAGCGATTCGGTCAGGCTCAACAGCCCAGCCTTGGCTGCCCCGTAAGCCGCCGTGCCCGGCGAAGGCCTGAGCGCGCTCACGCTGGAAATATTTATGATCGCACCGCCGCCGTCCTGTTGCTGCATCACGGCGTTGGCCTGCTGCGCGCAGTTGAGCGCCGCCAACAGGTTAAGGCGCACTATCGACTCGGAGAACCTCGGCGAGGCGGTCGCCGCCTCGGTGGCCGGGGCGCCGCCGGCGTTGTTGACGAGCACGTCCAGTCGGCCGTGGCTGTCTACCGCAGCCTCGATGACAGCCGCGCTGGCGTCGGGGTCACGGACATCGGCCTCAACAAACATGGCCTCGCGACCGTCGACCGACGGCAAGACATCGGGCCGGCTGCGACCGCAGATGATGAGCTCAGAGCCCGCCGCGAGAAAGCACTCGCTGATGCCCCGGCCCACACCCTTACCGCCACCGGTTACGACGACGACCTTGCCACTGAAGTCGAGTTTATCTGCCATCGTCAAGCCTCCAAGCCTGCCCTGTCCGCACATCCTATACCCAACAGGCTGGCTATGCGCTCGCGGTGCCAATCGGGGGCACCCAGCATTGTGCCCCCAGCGCGTGCGCGCTTGAAGTAGAGGTGACAATCGTATTCCCAGGAAAAGCCCACCCCGCCATGTACCTGTATCGATTCGGCGGCCGCCGAGAAAAAAGACTCGCTGCAGTAACACAGCGCCAGCGAAGCCGATCGCGGCAAGGTGGGATCTTCTACCGACGCGGCCCAGGCAGCATAGTAAGCAGCCGAGCGCGCGCTCTCGACCTTGACCATCAAGTCGGCCAGCTTGTGCTTGATGGCCTGGAAACCGCCTATCGGCCGGCCGAACTGGCGGCGTTCTTTTGCGTAGGCCACAGCGGCGTCGAGCACGCGCGTTGCGCCACCGAGCTGCTCGGCCGCAAGTGCGACCGAGGCGAGGTCCAGCGTGCCTTCGAGCTCGGCCCAGCCACCGACCATGCGCGCCTCGGCCTCCAGCCGCACGCCCTTGAGCTCAACGCGGGCCAGGCGGCGGGTATGATCCATGCCCGGTGTCTGGACGCAGGCCAGGCCATCAGTGCCGGCCTCGATAAGAAAAAGCGCTATGTCATCCGGGGAGCTGCCGCCGGCTTCGCGCGCGGCGACCACCAGGAGGTCAGCCGTGGCTCCATCAACGACGAAAGATTTAACGCCGTCAAGGCGCCAGCCGTCTCCGTCGGTAGTAGCAGTCGCTTGTATTCCACCAGCCTCGCGTGAGCCGTCGTTCTCGGCAAAGGCCAACGCCGCGCTTATTTTGCCCGCGGCTATGCGCGGCAGCCACTGTTGCTTCTGCTCTTCGCTGCCGGCCAGCAACAAGGCGTTGGCGGCCAGGCAGACCGTCGAAAAAAACGGTGCGCACAACAACGCCGCGCCCATCTCCTCCATGAGCACCGACAACTCGACCGCACCCAGACCGTAACCTCCGTACTGTTCGGGCAATGCCACGGCCGTCCAGCCCATCTCGCCCGCTACGCGCTGCCACACGCCCTGGTCCCAACCGCGCTCGCCCTGCATGGCCTCACGAACCTGCTCGGATGAGGACTGGTCGGCAAGAAATTCGCGCGCGCTGCGGCGCAGTTCCTGCTGCTCGGCTGTCAGTGAAAAATCCAGTTGCCCTTCCCCCGCTTGTCCTTCAGTCAGGTACCGTAGACCTTCTGCGGAAGCTCGCTCTGCCCTAACAGCCCCGCCACGGCCTCGCCCAGGTCCGAGGGTTCCCAGCGTTGTCCGCAGTCGATCTCAACACCCGTGCGCCAGCCATCGCACAGGCTCACGCGACCGCCGTCCACCTCGAACACTCGGCCCGTCACCTCGCGCGACGCCGGGCTCGCCAACCACGCCACCAGCGGCGACACGTTGGCCGGATCCATGGCATCAAATCCTTCGTCGGGGGCTTTCATCATGTCGGCGAAGGCTCCCTCGGTCATGCGCGTGCGCGCCGATGGCGCGATCGCGTTGGCCGTGATGCCATAACGACCCAGTTCAGCCGCCTGCACCAAGGTCATAGAAGCTATGGCTCCCTTGGCAGCCGAGTACACCGACTGCGCGATGCTACCCTGCAGGCCCGCGCCCGAGCTGGTGTTCACGATGCGTGCGTCGACTTCTTCGCCGGCCTTGGCACGGTCACGCCAGTGGGCCGCCGCGTGGCGCGCCACGCAGAAGTGGCCGCGCAAGTGCACGCGCAGCACCGCGTCGAACTCCTCTACCGTGGCGTTGGCAAACATGCGGTCGCGGACGATGCCCGCGTTGTTGACCACCACGTCCAGACGACCGAAACTCTCGAGGGCGGTGGCAAGCAGCGAGCCTGCCCCGTCCCAGTCGGCCACGTCGCCGGCGTTGGCCACCGCCTGGCCACCCGCAGCGCGGATCATCTCTACGACTTCGCCGGCCGGGCCGGTAGACCCGCCACTGCCGTCGAGTTCGGCTCCTATGTCGTTCACGACCACGGCCGCGCCCTGGCGACCCAGCTCAAGCGCATGCTCACGGCCCAGGCCACGGCCCGCGCCGGTGACAACGGCCACCCTTCCTTCGCAGATACCCATCTCGTCGTCTTCTCCCCGTCCAGCTGTCCCGTTACACGCGTTCAATTATGGTCACGTTGGCCTGGCCGCCGCCCTCGCACATGGTCTGCAGACCGTAGCGGCCGCCGGTGCGCTCGAGCTCGTGAAGCAGCGTGGTCATCAGCCGCGCCCCGGTGGCACCCAGCGGGTGACCCAGCGAAATGGCACCACCGTTGACGTTAACCTTGTCCATGTCGGCCTCGAGCTCCTTGGCCCAGGCCATCACCACCGGCGCGAAGGCCTCGTTGATTTCTACGAGGTCAATATCGTCCAGAGTCATGCCGGTTTTCTCCAGTGCCCAGCGCGTGGCGGGCATGGGAGCGGTGAGCATCCAAACCGGGTCTGCACCGCGCACGCTCAAGTGATGAATGCGCGCCCTCGGTTTGAGCCCGTGTTCCTTCACGGCGTCTTCACTGGCTATGAGCAACGCGGAGCTGGCGTCGGATATCTGGCTGGCCACCGCTGCCGTGACCCGCCCGCCCTCGCTCAGCGTCTTCAGAGTCGCCATTTTTTCCAGCGAGGTATCTCGGCGCGGTCCCTCGTCGGCGGTGACGCCTTCGAGCGGCACGATCTCGCGATCAAAACGCCCCTCGTCCTGGGCCTTTATGGCGCGCTGGTGGCTCTGGTAGGCAAACTCCTCCATTTCCTCGCGCGAGCATTCCCACTTTTCGGCGATCATCTCTGCCGAACGAAACTGTGACACTTCCTGGGTTCCGTAGCGCTCCACCCAGCCCTTCGACTGCGAAAAAGGATCCTCGTGACCATATTCCTGGCCGGCAAGCATCGACGAGGAAATCGGGATCTGGCTCATGTTCTGCACGCCACCGGCGACCACGAGGTCGCTCGTGCCGCTCATCACCGCCTGGGCCGCAAAGTGCACCGCCTGCTGGGCGCTGCCACACTGGCGATCGACGGTCGTGCCCGGCACCTCGTCGGGCAGGCCGGCTGCCAGCCAACAGGTACGCGCAATGTCACCGGCCTGTGGACCGATGGTGTCAACGCAACCGAAAACCACGTCTTCGATGGCGGCGGGATCAACGTCGTTGCGATCCATCAACGCGCGCAGGCTGTGCGCACCCAGGTCAGCAGGGTGCACCTGGCTCAAGCCGCCACGGCGCCGGCCGACGGGCGTTCTCAGTGCGTCTACTATGTATGCTTCGGACATGTGGTCTCTCCTCTTCTACCCCTCGGGGGTTTCAAGCCTTCAATGTTTCCCGCCCGCGGTGCCCAGTAAAGCGGGCTAGGCAACGTCGTCTTCCAATAAAAGCAGCGGCAGGGCAACGTCGTCGGCTACTTTTTCAAAGGCAACCTTGAGGCGGGCCCCTATGACCAGCAGGCTGGGGTCAACGGGCTCGCGCGCCTCGCCGCTACCGCCGGCCGCGCCGCCACGAACAACCCTGCCGAATATCCTCAGCGTGGGCGCTTCGTCGAGCTGGATGACGGCCACGTTGTAGGGCGCGTCTTTTTCAAAGGCCGGCAGCAACGGGGGGTGTGCCACGCAGTACGACCACAGCTGCCCTCTACCAGACAGTTTCTGCCAACCCGTATCCAGCGACTGGCAGTCGGGGCACATCGGGCGCGGCGGAAACCTCAGGCGCCCACAGTCAACGCAGGCCTGCACCACGAGTTCGCCGCGCAGAGCGGCCTCCCACATTGGCGCGTCGGCGGGGTCGTCTGTCACCGGCAATGGTCGTTCGTCTATCATCGTAACTGCAAGTCTCTAATTTCTCAGCAGCAAGGCCGAACTCGGCACCACGTGGGCCGAAGTCACCAGGCAGAGGTCGGCGTCTTCGACCTGGGAAGTCGAACTCCCGCGCATCTGCCGAACGCCCTCGTTGAGCAGGTTCATGCCGTGCACGTAAGCCTCCGACAGGCTCCCGCCCGAGGTATTAACGGGCAGCGAGCCGCCCGGCCCCAGGGTGCCGCCTTCTACAAAACCCCCGGCCTCGCCCACAGGGCACAAGCCGTAGGTCTCAAGCGATAACAACACCAGCGGACTGAAGGCGTCGTATAACTGCGCCACCTTCACGTCGGCCGGCACGGCATCAGCCTGCCTCCACAGGTTGCGCGCGGTTGCCCCCGAGCAGCCGGCCAGCGGGTCGTCGCAATGAAAGTTAGTCATCACCTGGTACTGCTCGCCCATGCCCTGCGAGGCCGAGTGTATGAACACCGGCCGGGTGCGACAGTCGCGCGCGCGCTCGGCCGACACGATGACCACCGCCACCGCGCCGTCGCTCTCGAGGCAGTTGTCGTAGAGGCAAAGCGGCTCACTGATCCAGCGCGCGTCGAGGTAAGTGGCCAGGTCGAGTGGCTTCTCGTACATGGCCGCGCGGGGGTTGAGGTTTGCGTGTTCGCGCTGGGCCAACGCGACCTCGGCCAGCTGCTCGCGCTTAAGACCGTACTCGTGCATGTAGCGGCGCGCCATCAGCGCCACCTCGTCCACGGGCCGCAGAAGGCCTACCGGCCGCGAGTACTTCCACTGGTCGGAAATGCGATCGTTGACCTGCGCCCAGACGCGGCTGCTCTTCGCGCCTCGCTTGCGCGACCGCCACACAACTCCCACCTGCGCCATGCCGCAGGATATGGCCATGGCCACCTGGGCCACCGCCCCGCAGGCCGCTCCGCCGCCGTGCGCCACCTGCGAAAAGAAATTGAGCTCGCCCATGCCCACTGCGCGCGCGAGCTCGAAGTCAGCCGGACCTTCCATGGTAAACGACGCGAGCGCGTCGACCTCTCTGGGATCAATGCCGGCGTCGGCCAGCGCGTCGCGCACCACCCGGCATGACAGCTCCAGCTCGCTGGCCCCGAGGCTGCGCGCGTACTCGCTTTCGGCCAGCCCCACGATGGCGGTGCTGTCACTCAACGAGCCCACGCCGTCAGTTGACTCCCTGCAATTGCAGTTGGCCTTCACGGGGGTTGTTGTCTACGTCCGCAAGAACGGCGTCCGCCAGGCGGCCGCGGTGCCAGGCCGAGCCACCCCAGGTCATCTCCAAGGCCCAGGCGCGCTTCATCCACGCGTGCAGGTCGACCTCCCAGGTGTAACCAATGCCTCCGTGCACCTGCAGCGAGGTCCTGGCAGCCAGCAGCGCCGCCTCGTCGGCCATGGCCTTGGCCTGCGACACGTGCAAGCCGGCGTCAGCGTGACCGGTCGCCAACGAACACGCCGCCCGGTACACGACAGGCCGGGCGAACTCGACAGCGACCTGGGCCGTGGCCAGGTGATGCTTGACCGCCTGGAAGCTGCCTATGGCCCGGCCGAACTGCTCGCGCTGGCCGGCGTAGTCAACGGCCAGGTCGATAAGCTTCTGCCCGATGCCGAGTTGCTGCGCAGCGCAGCCGAAAGCCGCGCGGTCGAAGGCCGCGTCGAGCAGGCGCATGGCCCCGGCAGCGTTGGCCAGCAGGCTGTCGTCGCCGGGCTTCCAGTCAACGGTGAACAGGCGCCGCGCGGCGTCGTTACAGGGCTGGCGGGTGAGTTCAACGTGGGCGCGCTCAACGGCGTGCAGAGATCCATCACCGGCCAGCAACAGCAGCAGCTCGGCCACGTGGGCGTCGGCAACGCAGGGGTTGGCCGGATGCTCCAGGGCCAGCCGGGCCTCGCCCGCGGCCACGCGCGGCAGCCACTTGCCGGCCACGCTCGCGGCGGAGCCACCCCCGGCGGCCAGTGTCTCGAGCAGCGGCGCTGCGGCCAGCACTGTTTCTACAAGCGGCTCGGGCAGGCAGGCCCGCCCGCTTTCTTCGAGCGCCAGAACCAGGTCGACCTCGGCCATACCGAGGCCGCCGTGCTCTTCGGCCAGCAGCAGGCCGGTGAGGCCCAGCTCGGCCAGCCCGCGCCACAGCCCGTCGCTGCGCCCGCTTTCGCCGGCCCACAGCTCGCGCAGAACAGCCGCCGTACAGTCGCGCTCGAGCAGCGCGCGCACACTGTCGCGAAACATCAGCTGCTCTTCGTTGAAATGAAAATCCACGGTTCGCCCACCTAGCCCCTGGGCAGTCCCAGCAGCCGCTCAGCCGCTATGTTGCGCTGTATCTCGTTGGTGCCGGCGTAAATCGGACCCGCCAGGGCGAATTGAAAACCGTCGAGCCAGTCGCCGACGTCGCCCGCAGCCCGGGCCGTGGGCAGCAACTCGGCACGCGGCCCGAGCAAAGCCATCGCCGTCTCGTGCATGGCGAGATCCATCTCCGACCAGAAAATCTTGTTCAAGCTCGACTCGGCGCCGATGCTGCCGCCTCCGATGATGCGACTGGCCGTGCGGTAGGTCTGCAGGGCGTAAGCCTCGGCCTGCATCCAACCGCGTATCACGCGGTCGCCCAGCGTAGGGTCGCGTTGGGCCGCCTCGGGATTGTCGCGAAGCAGTGCCACCAGCTTGCGCGCCGTGGCCTGGTAGCGAGCCGGGCTGCGCAGCATGAGTCCGCGTTCAAAACCGGCAGTGCTCATGGCCACTTTCCAACCCCCGCCCTCTTCGCCCAGCAACTGGTCGACGGGCACGCGCACGTTGTCGAAGAACACCTCCGCGAAACCGGTCTCCCCGTCGAGTTGTTCGATGGCCCGCACCTGCACGCCCTCGGCGTCAAGCGGTACGAGCATGAAGCTGAGCCCTCGGTGACGCTCGGAGTCGGGGTCGGTGCGAAAGATACAGAAAATCCAGTCGGCCCACACCGCACGCGAGCACCAGGTCTTCTGGCCGTTAACGACGTAATGGTCGCCGTCGCGAAAAGCAGTGGTGCGAATGGCCGCCATGTCGCTGCCCGCGTTGGGCTCGCTCCAGCCCTGGGCCCAGACGTCGATACCGGCAGCCATGGGCGGGAGAAAGCGTGCCTTCTGTTCGTCGCTGCCGAACTCCATCAGCGTGGGGCCGAGCAGGAAAATGCCGTTCTGGTTCACGCGGCCGGGCGCACCCGCGCGGTAGTATTCCTCTTCGAAGATCAGCCACTCGATGAGATCCACGCCGCGACCGCCGTACTCAACGGGCCACGACACCATCGCCCAGCCGCCCTCGTTGAGCTTGGTTTCCCACTCGCGGTGAGCGGCAAAGCCCTGCTCGGTGTCCATCGACTGCAGGGCCTGCGCGGGCACGTTGGCCTCGAGCCACTCTCTTGCCTCCACGCGGAACGCGCGCTGTTGCTGGGTGTAGTCGAGATCCAAAAGGGTCAGTCCTTGTTGCCCTTGCCGCCGGTCTTTTTGCCGCCATCCGAAAAACTCGCCTCTCGTTTTTCAACGAAGGCGTCGCGCGCCTCCTGCGAATCGGACGACGCGTACATCTCGTAGGTAAAGCCCTGCTCAAAACGGTAGCTGCGCTTTATGTCCACCGGCTCTATGCCGTTCAGGGCCTCCTTTGCCACGCGCACGGCGCGTGGGCTCTTGGCCGCGATGACGGCGGCCAGCTCGCGGGCGGCGGCGGCCAGTTGATCGCGAGGATGCACGCTTTCTACCGCGCCCAGTCGGTAAGCTTCGAGGGCGTCTATGGGCTCGCCGGTAAAAAACATGCGCCGTACTTTCTGCAACGGGAACATGCGCGCCAGGTGAGTAGCCGCACCCATGGCTCCACGGTCTATCTCGGGCAGACCAAAGGTCGCGTCGTCAGAAGCCAGTATGATGTCGGCCGAGCCGACCATGCCGATGCCCCCACCCAGGCAGAAACCCGACACCGCCATCACGACCGGCACCGCGCAGTCGTGTATGGCGGCAAAGGTGTCGTAGCAGCCGTGGTTGACCTCCACTATGCGTGAACTGTCGGCAGCGAGTTCCTTGATGTCCACCCCAGCGCAGAAGCCGCGTCCCTCGTTGCGACAGAGCACCACGTTTACCGACGGATCGTCGCCCAGTTGCGTAAACAGTCCCGCGAGTTCGTGCCACTCGCCGCTGTCAAAGGCGTTTACCGGCGGCTTGTCCAGCACCAACTCGGCCAGCCCGTCGCTTATGCTTGTCTTGAATGCCATTTGCGTTTCTCCCGTCAACCCTCGCCTGTTCCCTCGGCCGTCGCCCGCCCTCAGCCCGCCAGCGCGGCCAGCCGCACGCGCGCCTGCTCAACCATTCCTTCTATCAATTGCGCGCAGGTCGGGCGATCACTGATGAGCCCGGCGACCTGGCCGCTGGGCAGCACGCCGTCGGCGGGGCGGCCGTCTACCATGGCGCGCTGTATGAACACCGGCGCGTTGGCTGCCATAAGCGTCTGCGTGGGGGTAAGCTTGTCGGAGCTTCGCATGGCCAATGCCGAGCGCAGCAGCTCGGGTATGCTGGCGCCGCTCATCTTGCGATACTCCAGGCCGCTGGCCAGCGCCCGCGCAAGTCTGGTTAAAGAACTACCTCTCTCGAGCCGGTCGAGAAACTCGTTGCGTATCACCCGCTGGGGCATGCCGTCGACCTCGCGCGTGACGACCACGTCGGCCACCCCGGCCGCAAAGTAGCGATCAACCGTGGCGTCGGGCACCGGGCTCTCGGCGGTCAGCAGGAATCGCGTACCCATGGCCACGCCGTCGGCACCCCAGGCAAGCGCCGCGGCCAGGCCGCGTCCGTCGTGGAAACCACCGGCCGCCAGCACCGGTACGTCGACCACGTCCAGTACGGCCGGCAACAGCAGCGAGGTCGGCACCACTCCCGTGTGACCGCCACCCTCGCCGCCCTGTATGACAACGATGTCGGCTCCCAGCTTGACGGCCTTCTCGGCGTGACGGGCCGCGCCCACCGTGGGCACGCACACGACGCCGGCCTTCTTCATGCGCTCGATGAAAGCCGCGTTGGGAGAGCGCGAGTAACTCGCCGCGCGTACGCCGTGCTCGACTATGCTTTCGACGATACGGTCGGCGCCCGGCTGCTCCATCAAGAAGTTTACGCCGAAGGGCTGGTCGGTAAGCTCGCGCACGCGACGGATGGCCGCGTCGGCCTCGTCGGGATGCATCACGGCACAGGCGAGAAAACCCATGCCGCCCGCATTGGCCGTGCCGGCCACCAGCTCTGGCGTGGCGACCCAGCCCATGGCCGTCTGGACGATGGGGTAGCGTACCCCGAACAGGTCACAGGCGCGGGTGTGCAGAGGATCACCCACAGTGCTCAGCCTTTTTTTGCGGCGCTGGATTTCGCTGGAGGAAACACTGTCGCGCGAAGGTTGTGGGGGTCCAGCCGGTCCCTGAGCACCGCCAGCTGTTCGGCGGTGGGCGCCGGGGTCTCGACGATGTTGTCGGCCAGCGCGAGTTCAAAACCCGTGGCCTCCTGCACCTGCTCAACGCTCACACCGGGGTGCGTGCTCACGAGCCGCATGGTTCTTGCTCCCTGGTCATCGGTGCCTCCGAAATCGAGTACCGCGAGGTTGCTGACCACCAGGCGGTAGTCGTGAAATTCGCGCCGGGCACCGGCCGGCCAGCGAGAGGGGTCGTAACTCACGCCCGATAGCATGTCGACGCTCTCTACGAAGCTGCGCGTGGAGTGACTGGGGATAAAAAAACTACAGGGGTGGTTGATGGTGTTGCCGGGTATGCCACGCACGCCCAGCAGCGCGACTTTCGGATGGTCGTAGTCGCCGATCACCGAAATATTTGTGCCGCCGTAGCGATCGATCTGCGTGGGCATGGTCATGGCGTGGCGACGGCCGCCGGCAATGAGATCGAAGATCGCGCGAAAGGGCAGCCAGCCTTCCACCTTCGGGCGATAGTCGCCGCGCGGGCCGGGAGGCACGGGTTCGCCCACGAGCATGCACTCGCTGTCGGTCATCATCAGGTCGGGGTTAAGCGTGAGCCAGGCCAGGCCGGCCGCCAGCCGCGGTGCCGTTCCCAGTCCCGACGCGAGCAGCTCGCCGTCGTCAGCCCAGGCTCGCGCCGCCGCCGCAATGCAGAGCTCAGCCAGCGTGGAATCGCCGGGCGCCTGTTCGTCTTTTGCTATCTCGTTTGCTGCCATGATCAGTACACCGCCATCAATAGATCGTGGGCGGGATGGCCGTTATGTGATCGCGGCCGCCCGCGTTTTTAATGTACGCGGCGTGGTCCACGTCAAGGTAACGCTCGCGGTAAGCCCCCCAGGCCTGCTCGTCGGCCGCCGCCGCGGAGTATTCCTTCAAGTGCGCAGCGTCTATGCCGTAGCTGGGTGAGCAGCCGGTGGGATGAGCGCCCAGCGGCACCTCGACCACGCCCGACACCTGCGAACGGTTTATAAGCAAACTGTGCACGCAGCCGTCCTTGAGCATCTCGTCGGCCGTGGTGATGCGCTCGCAGCTCAGGTAGGCATGATCGGCCGCGGCGCAGAACAGGTCGTCAAAGTAAGGATCGGGCCCCAGCACCTGCCCATTGCCACGGCTGTCGGCCTGGTCCACGTGCACAAGCGCGGCGTCGAGCCTCAAGGCCGGCATGGCGAGCAGGGTTTCGCCGTCATCGTAGGGCGAGCTGATGGTCTTGAGTTCGGGGTTGCGCGCTTGCACGTCGGTGGCCAGGCCTGCGCGCGTGGGCAGAAAGGGCAGGCGCATGGCGGCGGCGCGCAGTCCCCACTGGAACATGCCCTCGTCTATCTCGGTGATCTCGAAGTCGCCGGCCTGGCGGGCGCGACGAAAGTGCGCATCAAGAGCGATGACGTCGAGGGTGACAAAGCCGAACACCAGCCGTCGCACGCGCCCGGCGGCGCACAACAGGCCGACGTCGGGACCACCGTAGCTCACCAGCGTGAGGTCGGTGAGCGGCGAGCGCAGTATCTCGCGCACGAGCGCCATGGGCTTGCGGCGGGCGCCCCAGCCGCCTATGCCCAGCGTCATGCCGTCCCGGAGTTGGCCGACGACGTCAGCGGCCGTCATCGTTTTATCGGTCACCTGTAACCCTTATCCCCGTTGTCTTCCGCCGCTTACACTGCTTGGCCGCGCCGATTACCGGCGCTGGTTTCCCGCGCTGAAATCGAGCGGCTAGAACACGTTCTACTATCAAGTCGCCGCGGTGAAGGAAAGAGTTAAGCAAAGGAGCCTCGCGACGCGGGGAGCTGCCGCCCCCCGCTACCAACACCCGCGCCGGGGGTGTAGAACTCCGCTTCCCGGCGCGAGATGGGCGGCGCCCGAGCAACGAGGCGAAGGAGAACAACGCGATGATAGGTTACGTCACCATAGGAACCACCGACATGGAAAAGGCCAAGGCCTTCTGGACCGAGCTGCTCGAGCCCATGGGCGCCAAGGTCATAATGGACCTCGGACGCATCGCGCTCATCGGCCCCGCGCTCGACCAGCCCATGCTGGCAGTGTGCACGCCGTTTGACGAAAAGCCCGCCGACCACGGCAACGGCAACATGGTGGCCTTCCCGGCCGGTTCGGCCGAAAAGGTGGACGAGATGCACGCCCGCGCCATGGGCATGGGAGCCAGCGACGAGGGAGCGCCGGGGCAACGCATGCCCGGTTTCTACGGCGGCTACTTCCGCGACCTCGACGGAAACAAGGCCGTATTTTTTCACATGGGCTGAGAGTGCCCAGGAACACCGACACGCGAGCAACAAGGAGCCAACAATAGTGGACGAAATCCTGGTCAACCGGAAAGACAACGGCGTGGTGACGATCTCGTTCAACCGCCCGCAGCGCAAGAACGCCATCATCTACTCCATGTGGGAGGAGATGAGGCAGCTCTTCCATGAGATATCGCAGAACGAAGACGACCGCGTCGTGATATTTACCGGCGAGGGCGACGCGTTCTGCGCCGGTGCAGATCTCGGAAAGGAGCTTTCCAGGCTGCATCCCCTGCGCTCGATGGACAGCGTTAACTCGGCCGTGCTCGCGCTGCACGAGATCACCCGTCCGACCATAGCCAAGGTCAACGGCGACGCGGTGGGTGCCGGCATGAACATCGCGCTGGGCTGCGATCTCGTAGTGGCGGGCGAAAGCGCGCGCTTCTCTCAGATCTTTGTACGCCGCGGGCTGTCGGTTGACTTCGGCGGCACCTGGCTGCTGCCGCGCGCAGTGGGCATGCACAAGGCCAAGGAGCTGGCGATGCTGGGCGAGATACTGAGCGCGCGCGAGGCCGAGCAGATGGGCCTGGTGAACCGGGTCGTGGCCGACAACGAGCTCGATGACTTCGTGGACGACTGGGCCGATCGCCTGGCCGCAGGGCCACCGTTGGCCCTGCAGATGACCAAGAAGATGCTGTCCAACGCGTTCAACCAGGGGCTGCCCGACGCGCTCGACGCCGAGGCGACCTCGCAGTCGATAAACCTGGCGAGCGAAGACACCCGCGAGGGCGTGGTGGCTTTTATCGAGAAGCGCGACCCCGTGTTCAAGGGGCGCTAGCCGGGTGAGCCCGGGACCGAACGGTCGTAGCGTACGTAGTTCGTGGATAGAGCAGGTTTTCTTCGTCTGAATAGGGCCCGTCGCCGCAACTTCTATTCAAGCTACGAACGTTGTATAAAAACTCGCTGTTGAGTCCCGGTAAACGCCAATACTGCTACCGCCTGAAGCTGCCAGGTTGCTGTAATGAGTGAGAGAATACCTTTACCAATTCTTGAGGGCTGGTTCTGCGTACTGGCGTCTGACGAGCTCGAGCCAGGTAGCCTGCAGGCTCTACACTGTTTTGGACGTGAGATGGTCGCCTTCCGCGGCGAGGACGGGCAGGCCCACGTTATCGACGCCTTCTGCCCCCACCTGGGCGCGCATCTCGGCCACGGCGGCAGGATAGAGGGCAACAACCTGCGCTGTCCTTTTCACGCCTGGGAGTACGACGGATCGGGCAAGTGCGTCCATATACCCTACTCCAAGCATATTCCGCCTAAGGCGAGGCTGAAATCGTGGCGGGTGGTAGAAAAAAACGGGCTCATTTTTGTCTGGCACCAGGAACGGGACGACGAGCCTGGCTGGGATATTCCCGATGTTCCCGAATGGGGTGAAGAGGGGTGGACCAAGCCCGACGCGCGGGTATTCCGAGTTCGCTCACACCCACAGGAAATGGCCGAGAACGTGGTCGACTCGGTTCATTTTCAATACGTTCACGGCACGCCCGAACGTCCGCGGATGAAAGCGCGCATCGACGGCCACGTACTCGAAGCGTCGCAGGAACTGACGTTCACGACCCCGCGCGGAGAGGTGAAGGGAGACGTCAAAATCCGCGCCTACGGGCCAGGCTTCTCGGTAACGCGCTTTTCCGGAATCATCGACACGCTTCTCCTGATTACGGGCCTGCCCATAGATGACGAACTCAACCAGACCACCATCCGATTCGTCGTAAAGGAGCTGCCCGCGGGAGAAGAAGCCACCCGTAGCGTGGCCAAGGCTTTCATCGACGAGATCGAACGACAGTACTCGCAGGACGTTCCCATATGGGAGAACAAGCGCCACCTCGCCAAGCCCATACTCTGTGACGGCGACGGACCGATTGGCCTACTACGCGAGTTCTACCAGCAGTTCTACCCGGACAGCTGGAGCGCGCACGGGTGAGGCCCGGGGCGTGACACGAAAAGCGGCCATCGTCGGAATTGGTCGATCGGCCTACACCAGGAACTCGGGCCGAACGGTACTGGCCCAGGCCGCAGAAGCTGCCCGGGAGGCTATCGCCGACGCGGGCCTCCAGCCGGCAGATGTTAACGGTGCGTGTTCGTTCCAGGCAGCCGACTCGGTAATGGGCTACCAGCTCGCCGACGCTATCGGCATCGAGGAGCTGCACTGGAACCTGGACGTGTACGGCGGCGGCAACCAGGCAGCGGCGGTCGTAGCTAACGCCGCAACCGCCATCGAGGCGGGTTCATGCGAAACGGCTATTGTTTTTCGCGCCATGAACGGGCGCTCCAGCTACCGCTTCGGTACCGGCCGCGGTCGCACGATCGAGGCAACCGGCGAGTCCCAGTTCCAGGCACCCCACGGATACCTGGTCCCGCCCCAGTGGATGGCGATGTGGGCACGGCGACACCAGGAAGTTTACGGAAGCACCTGCGAGGACCTCGGCCAGATCGCGCTCAACGCGAACCGCCACGCCTGTGCCAACGCCCACGCCCTTACACAAAAGCCTCTCACCCTTGACGGCTATCTCGCGGCCCGCTGGATACACGAGCCCCTGCGGCTCTACGACTGCGCCTACGAGGCGGACGGTGCAGTGGCTGTTGTCCTCACGACCGAAGAGCGGGCGCGTGACCTGCCCCACGACCCCATACGTATACTCGCCCACGCCGAGTCCAGTCGCGGCGGGGGTTCGTGGGACCAGTGGCCCGATACCACGCGAATGTTCTCCGAGGCGGTGGCGCCCCGCCTCTGGGAGCTTTGCGGTCTGCGACCCGCGGACATGGACGTGGCGTGCATCTACGACTGCTTCACCTATACCGTGATGGTGGCGCTCGAGGACTTCGGCTTCTGCGAGCGCGGAGAAGCCGGTACCTTCTTCGCAGAGGGCCGAGGCACCTACGGCGGTGACGTGGTCGTGAATCCCCACGGCGGATTGCTGGCCGAGGCCTACCTGCACGGCATGAACCACCACTACGAGGCTGTGCTGCAGCTACGCGGTGAAGCCGGACCAAGACAGGTTCCGGAGGCCCGGCTGGCCCTGGTCACTGCCGGTGCCGGGCCGGCGGGCAGCGCACTGGTCTACACCCGGGAAAACGTATGAGTACCGACGCCTACTCGCTCCCGCCTCAACCCGCCCCGGACCCGGACTCCGAGCAGTTCTGGGAAGCCACGACCAGGGGCGAACTGGCGCTGTGCCGCTGCGTGGAGTGCCGAACCTGGATACAACCACCACTGGAACGCTGCCGTCACTGCGCCGGCGAGACACGCTTCGAAAGCGTCTCGGGCGGCGGCACGATCTACAGCTTCATAGTCGTCAGGCACCCCTGCTGCCCAGGCTACCTGGACGACCTTCCCGGACTTGTCGGTCTCATCGAACTCGATGAGCAGACAGGTCTTCGCCTGACAGCCCGCCTCGTTGACGCCGAGCCAGGTCAGCTCGCAATCGGCCAGCGAGTCCAGGCAGAGATCGTAGACCTGCCTGGCGGCGAGTTCCGCGTCCCCGTATTCCGGGTCGTGGACTCCGCGGGCTGAATTCGCCGGCCTCGGTCAACGATCCAGACAACGCGCGCCCGCCACAGTCCGTTGACACACGCCCGTTCCTACAGAACACTGCGCCATGGCGTGGACTCCACCGCCCCGGTCGCCTTGGGTTGACCAGGTTAACGGGCTCGCATCGGCACTGACCGACGGTGGCCGTTCAATGGTACCGCTCGACGAGGTGCAGGCTATCCAGGCCGCGGTCGACGCGACCGGTCTCGATAATTTTGGAGACGATGGATTCCGCGAAGGGCTGGCCATGCTTGTTCGCTCGCTCGAAGAGGAGGCCCAGCTCACGCTCGTCGGCAGGCTGCTGGCGCGCGCGGAGATTGCACGGATTCTCGAGAGTCGACTCCGCACCGAGAAGATCTTTCACGACCACCCCGAGATAGAAGAAGAAGAAATCATCGCCCCGGTATTCGTAACGGGAATTGCCCGCACGGGGACCAGCATCCTCCATGAACTCCTGTGGCGGGACCCGGGTAATCGCGCCCCCATCACATGGGAGATGATGTACCCGGCCGCCGCCGTCGCTACCTCCGAGATAGACAGCGCCCTGACAATCGAGCTCGCGGAGAACGAAGTCAGGATGCAGGACCATGTCCTGCCGGCCATGAGAACGATGCACGAGCTGGGCGCGGAGCTTCCAAACGAGTGCATCTACATCTTCGCCCACGAATTTGCCTGCGACATGTTCACGGGGTTCTTCCACGTCCCCAGCTACACCATGTGGAAGGCGGGACTCGACCCCCAGCCCGCCTACAGCTACCACCGGCGCTTCCTCAAGCTGTTACAGTGGCGGCAGCCGAAGCGGCGCTGGGTGCTCAAAGCGCCCTCCCATATGAATCAGCTCGTCTGTCTCCTGGACACCTATCCCGACGCACACGTTGTAATCACACACCGTGACCCGCTGCGGGTCCTGGGCTCGATCTCTAACCTGATGGCGAGTCTGCAGTGGATGCGCAGTGACCACGTGCATTACGAATCGGTCGTCGAAAGCCTGGCCTTTGGACACGCCTACCTTCCCGAGCGCGTCATGCAGGCGCGCGACGCGGGGACGCTGGCGACCGAAAGCATCATCGACGTGCGCTACCAGGACCTCATGGCCGATCCGATCGGAACGGTTCGCGACATCTACAAGCGCTGTGGTTCCCCGCTCACCGGCGAAGCCGAACAGGCCATCGAGGCCTGGATGAAGCAGCGGCCAAAGGATAGACACGGCGTCCACGAGTATACTTTTGAAGACACCGGGCTCGACCTTGCCACCGAACGCGCGCGCCATAATAAGTACCAGGAGCGTTTCGATATACCTTCCGAAGTCTGAGGCCTGCCGGTCGGACACCTCCAAACACGGAGTTTTGCTGCCCTATGAAACAACCACCCAAAATCATGGCCAAGGCGTTCGACGAATGGATCGCGGCGCAGCAGACCGCGATCGGGCTCGTCAACGACGCCGAGCAACCGGGCACGGCCGCCGATTGGGCCGAGGGCTATCGCTGGGTCACGCGCATGGCCAGCATCGCCCTCGAATGGGTGGTCGAGAAGAACGACCCGCTGCACCCGGTAGTCTTCCTCAACGAAGACGACTACCACAAGTTCATCGTCGATAATCCCGACCTCAACCGATACTTCGCGACCATCGACGAAAACGAAACCTATCGCTTATTCGGGAAGCGCGGCGAAGCGATCTACATCGGGATTAACCTGGGCAGCGACATCTTCAATTGGGGTTCAGGCGCCGCGGGAGGAAACCTCGGCCAGTACGACCTTGATAATTTTGAAATCTCGGAAAACGGAGAATTCGAGATCACCCTGAGTCCAGATGAACACGAAGGGAACTGGATACGACTCGAAAAGGGAACCCAACATGTAACGTTACGTGAAACTTTTTCCGACCTGCGCAAGCAGGAGGCCGCGAAGCTCAGCATCGAGCTCACAGGGCGAAAGGTCCCACCACCCGAACTCACGCCGGAAGAGTTCGCCGACAAGCTTGCGACCGCGGCAAAGTTTTTCCTGTTCGTGGTGCAGACCAGCATCTCCATGTGGTCCGGGTTCGGCTCCCGGGTGAATAATATTGGGGGGGGCTCCGGCCAGCACCACGTCAAGGCGGGCGAAAACGAGATCAACACGCACTGCGATTCGCAAATGTACTACATGGGCAGCCGGTGGTCGCTCGAAGACGGCCACGCGCTCGTGGTAACGATCCGACCGCCGGAAGGAAACTTCCGGTACTGGGGAATCACTCTCGTTAACCCATGGATGGAATCATATGACAGCCGCTACGCGAGACCCTGTACTAACAATCACAAGGCAGATCGGAACGAGGACGGGACCTGGCGCCTGGTGATCGCGGCCGATGACCCGGGAGTCGCCAACTGGGTCGACACCGGTGGCCGGCTCGAAGGATTCGCGATGCTGCGCTGGGTGACGCACGGCGAGGTCCCGCCCGACCCCGATTGTGAATTGATGTCGCTCTCGTCACTGCGCCTCTGACCACCCTGGCCCACCGGCCTCGTTCTGCGTGAAACCGCGAAGCCTCGAAAACCGGCCGAGAAAAACTCCCCCGAAACTTCCTTCTTCCGCTTTCCCGGTTTATCCCGCTATACCCCGACTCAAGGCAACTGCCACGACCGGCGGCGATTCGAAGAGGAGGAGACCCTGATGAATGCGAAAATTGAACGGTTCAGCGTTGCGGGCGACCCCGACAAGATTCACGCCACCATTGAGCGCGACGGCGCGGCGATCATCGAGAACCTGCTCCCACCGGATGTAATCCGGCGCGTCAACGACGAGGTCGATTCGGCCGTCCTCGCCGCGGACCCTGAAGAGGCGATGCTCAACCCGATCATGAAGGCGTTCTATGGCCCCTACACAAAACAGGTGACCGGCGTACCCGGGATCTCACGCACGTTTGCCCTTGAGGTCATGTGCCATCCCATGCTGATGGCGCTCTGTGACCGCACCCTGTTGCCATCCTGCGCCCGTTACCAACTCAACCTGGGCCACCTGCTGCAGCGCGGCCCGGGCGCCGAGGACCAGTGGCTGCACCGAGACGAGGCCGTCTGGAGTGACGTGCCCCGCCCGCACCCCGAACTGCAGCTCGCGTCGGTCATAGCCTTCGTCGACTTCACCCATGAGAACGGCGCCACCCATGTCGTGCCCGGGAGTCACCGCTGGCCCGACCGTCAGCTCTCTCCAGCGGAACAGGCCGGGCAGCCGGCGCCGACCGCCGACCAGGTCGCGTGCGCGGAAATGCCCGCAGGTTCTGCCATCGTCTACTCGGGCGGCACCATACACGGGGGCGGGGCGAACACCACGGACCAACCGCGACGGGGTGCACACCTGAGTTACTGCCTGGGCTGGTTACGAACCGAGGAGAACAACTACCTGTCAACACCTCCCGCCACCGCAGCAACCTACCCGCGGCTGGCGCAGGAGCTTCTCGGCTATGCCCTGCATGACAGCATCTCCCGCGGTGGAGGCTACCTCGGTATGGTCCGTATGAAGGACCCGGTTGAACTGCTCGCCAACGGCGAACTCGGCTGATCGAAAGGCGAGCTGCTCCCCTCCCGTCATGCAGGCGTCGCTGCGACCAGCTATGTCGCGTCGCCCTCGCCTAACCCCGGGTGGCCCGGAAGCTCACGCTCGGTGAACCCGTATACCGCGCCGAAAGTATCCGCAGGATCGAGTTCAACCGTATGCGAGCCCTGTTGAATCACGCCGATCTCGTGGTCGCGGGCGTGGGCAACCACCCGCTGCAGATCGGCTACCCTGAAGGTGAACGCGTAGACTATGGGTCCGTGTGCCTCAAGGTGGCGCGCCAGTTCCGAGCCCTCGGAGGTCGGTTCGGCCAACTCGATCAGGGTATCGCCGATCGCGAAAAACAGGCTGTGTGAGCTGCGGGTGGAGTCTTCTTCCTCGTGAACGAGTTCACAGCCCAGCACGTCCGTGTAGAACCCCGCCGCCCCGGCAAGATCATTCACCGCCACCGTGCAGTGCGAAAGCGCCTCTATCCCCAGGGGATGCCGGTCGCGCCAGAAGGCCGGTGACCACCACTCCCGGTGCCGCGGGTCGGGAATCACCTGGTCCTCCAGGAATTCCAGGGCAGAACCGTACGTGTCCCGGGGGTGAGCGATCACGTAGTCGAAGTCCTGGTCCGGGATCTCGTCGACGACCCCCAGCCCTCGTAGTGATACCCGCACCCCGTTCTCCACGAGACGTTGTGCCAGCCCACGGCAGTCCTTGACCCAGAAGGCGATGTTGTTGAAGTGGTTGCCGTGGCGCCCGAGAAACCTCGCGATGGACGTGGGGGCCTGGCGATCAACGGGAGCAAGCATCTCGATCGAAAAATCTCCGCCCAGCAGGTTGGCGCTGTTGCGACTGTCCTCCGCTCCCAGGTGCTGGGCCTCGTATACCCAGCTCCCGAAGAAGTCGTGGTAAAAACGACCGACCTCGAGAACATCGTGGACGATCTGCGAGCCATGAAACAATCGAACAATCTCGGACATAGAGCCTCCTTGCTACTCGAAGACCTGCTCGGCGAGGCGCCGCATCCCGTCGATGGCCCCGCGCGAACGGTCCCACGGCGCGACTATCAACCGCGTGATTCCAGCGTCTTCCCAGCGGCGAACGTCGTCGAGATTCTCGATCCGTCCGGTGCATACCAACTCAAAGGGTTCGTCCTCGCGGCCGTACTGAGCCCGCAGCTGTGCCAGCTTTGCGATCGGCTCGGCGCACGAATCGGGCGTGTGATCGAGCCCCACCCAGCCATTCCCCACTCGGGCAGCCCGGCGCAGGGCGGGCGGAGACTCTCCACCGATCAGGATAGGTGGGTGGGGCTTCTGTACCGGCTTGGGTTCGAACTGCACCGGTTCGAAGTCGTAGAACTCGCCGTGGTGCTCAATAACATCGTCGCTCCAGAGGCGCTTGCAGATCTCGATTGCCTCGTCCAGGCGACGACCGCGCGTTCGGGGGTCCATGCCGGTGGCGGTCCACTCGCTCAGCAGCCAGCCCGCGCCGACCCCGATTTCGGCCCTGCCGCCCGAGACCAGGTCGAGGGTCTGGATCGCGCGCGCCGAGACGAATGGGTGGCGCAAACCCAGCAGGTAGACGTGGCTTCCCAGGCGGACACGCGATGTCACACCGGCCAGGTAGTTAAGATAGCCAAAGCAGTCGTACACGGGCGCGTTCGACGGAACCGGCGGATGGTCGGCCCCGGCAAACGGCGAGCCGGCCACGTCTACCGGCAGCACCAGGTGCTCGGGCAGCCACACCGATTCAAAGCCCAGGCGATCAGCCTCCAGGGTCACCCTCTCGTAGTACGTCGGGTAGAGACGGCCAAGTGCGATTCCCAGTTTCACTCCGTTACCTACCCGGGCCTCGCGATGCGCCTGTTCTTACCCACACCAATAATTTTCAATTTCGCCGCCTCGCGGAAAAGACCGTCAAAAGCGGTGGCTACCTGGTTCGTAGTTTATTCCGCGTACATGAGTTTTCCACTCAGCCTTCCGCGCCGCGGAATAACCACGGCTTGAAGTACAATGCCCTCGGGCTTATGTAAAAGGAGGCCGACGGTGAATTGACCGGTGGATCCTCCGGGCTCCGATGAGCAAAGATGATTTAGATTTGTTGCCCCTGGATCGCCTGGCTCCCTGGCTGGATGCGCAGGATATCGGCAGCGGGGCGCCGATAGAAAGACTGGCCCAACTCGGTGGTGGTTCGTCAAACGCGGTCTTCCGGTTCCACCGCGGCGATGCTGACTACGTGCTACGGCGGCCACCACGCCACCCGCGCCGCGACAGCAACAAGTCGATAGTCCGCGAGGGCACCCTGCTGCGCGCTCTTGCGCACACCGACGTACCGCACCCGATGCTCCACGCACTGTGCGACAACACGGATGTGATCGGGGTGTGCTTCTACGTAATGAAGCCGATCGATGGCTGGAGTCCCGGGAGCCCGCTGAAAGAACCATTCGCGTCGTCCCCGCGGTTCCGCCGGGAGATGGGCTTCGCCCTGGTGGACGCCCTGGCAGCCCTGGCCCTGGTCGATTATCGTTCGGTCGGGCTGGAGGACTTCGGCAGACCTGACGGCTTCCTGGAAAGGCAGGTCCCACGCTGGCGTGCCCAGCTGGAGAGCTACCGCGAAATAACCGGCTACCAGGGCCACAAATTACCTGGGCTCGACCGGGTCGCAACCTGGCTGGAGGCCAACCGACCGCGCGACTACCGGCCGGGCATCCTTCACGGGGATCCGCAACTTCCCAACGCCATGTTTGCCCATGACCGCCCCGAGCTCATCGCCCTGATCGACTGGGAACTCTCGACACTCGGCGACCCCATGCTCGACCTGGGTTGGATCCTGGCTAGCTGGTCTGAGCCGGACGGACCGCGAATGCCCACCACGTACATCGAGCCGTGGAACGGTTTTCCCTCGCGAGCAGAGATGATCGACCGCTACCTCGCGCGGACCGACCGCACCCCTGAAGCCGTGCGCTATTTCTGCGTTCTGGCCTGCTACAAACTCGGCATTATCCTGGAGGGGCACGTGGCCCGTGCCGCAGCCGGAATCGGAGATCCCTCCACCAGTGAAATCATGGCCCGGCTTTCCATGGGCCTGCTCGAAGAAGCCAACGACCTGATAGACGGAAAAATATTCGCCTGAGCCTGAATGCCCGTTCTCGCTAACGCTCGCGCACGAAGGAAACGGCGACCTCGCGGCGCGAGAAACGCCAGCCCTCCGATGTCCTCGCGAACCGGTCCCTGTACTCGCCTATCATGAGAGGGCTCTCAACCGGCGCAGGTTTCTCATCATCGCCACCGTCATGCCGATAAAGAACCAGGTATACCACGCCCTCGGCCGTATCCTCGTCGAGCACGTCCAACAGCAGGTTGTTGCACACGTGCCGCGACCTGCGATCGGTACGAGCTTCCCTCTCTCCCAATCCCTTCTGCAGCTCTTCGGTGCCGGTCATGGTGACGACACCGGGGGCAGTCCAGACTCCATCGGACGTAAAGAGATCCGCGATGCGCCGCGCCTGTCCGTGGTCAACGTAGTGACAGTAGGCCGTGACAAGGCGCTCGCACTCTCGCTCGATCAGAAGACATTCGGTTGGGCTCACGGCGCTACTCCAGCTTGCATACCTCGACAAAACGTCGCGGCGGCTCTTCGCACTCTTGCGATTGGGGCAAACGTACAATATTCGGAGTCCATTGCCACAGGAAACCACCCCCGGGCAAACCCTGTCAAGCCTGCCCTGAGCAGGCATTGCCGCAAGAGGACATAAAACTTGATCAACTACGACCCTTACTCGGACAGCTTCCACGAGAACCCCTACCCCGTCTACCGCGAACTGCGCGATACAGCCCCTGTCTACCACCATCCCGAACAGGGCTTCTGGGCCATCTCTCGCTACGAAGACGTGGCCGCCGCGCTGATGCGCCCACAGGTTTTCTCGTCAAAACGGTTCCTGGGGCCCCCTCCCCCGTCCGACCCGTCATCTCTTATGCCCATCATGGTGGTCCTGGACCCGCCGCGACACGACGAGCTCCGCTCGCTGGTAAACCGCGCCTTCACGCCACAAAGAATAGCAGCCCTTGAGCCACACATTCGCGACATCACCACCGACCTGGTCGATTCTTTTATAGACTCGGGCCACTGTGACCTGTTCCGGGATCTCGCGGCACCACTGCCGACCATCGTCATCGCCGAACTCCTCGGTGTCCCCACCGAGGACCGCGAAATGTTCAAGGAAAAGTCCATCGCCATCGCGGCCAGCGTGGGCCCGGCGGGGGTGAAGAACACCGACGCGTCCTTCGAACTCGCAGCATACCTGTCGGAGGTCTTCACCGAGAAACGCAAACACCCTGGCGATGACCTGATGAGCGCGCTGCTCACGACCGAGATCAACGGACGCGCCCTGAGCCAGGAAGAACTGATGGGATTCGCACTCCTGCTCCTTGTGGCCGGGAACGAAACCACTACCAACCTCATAAGCAACGCGACGATCCTCCTCGACCGCTTCCCGGACCAGCGGGCCCGCCTGCTGGAAGACCGCTCGCTGATCGGCTCGGCCGTCGAGGAATTCCTCCGTTTCGAGTCCCCCGTCCAGGGCGTTGAGAGATTGCTGACAGAAGACGTCGTGATCCAGGGCCAGACGATTCACAGGGGAGAGAAAGTTTTCCTGCTGCTCGGCGCCGCCAACCGTGACGAGAGGGAGATCGAGGATCCCGATCGCTTCGACGTCGGCCGCGACCCCAATCCTCACCTGGCCTTCGGATTCGGTGCCCACTTCTGCCTGGGATCGAGCCTGGCCCGCCTTGAGCTACGCGTCGTGTGGGAGGAAATCCTCGCGCGATTCCCAAAATTTCGCGTTGTGCAACCGGTCGAGCGCCTGCACTCCGCAACCTTCCGTGGCATGCTCAGCGTTCCCCTGGAGTTGGACACCTAGGCAACAGCGCGGGCCCTTGGCGTCCGATCTACGGGGGTCTCAGGCGCCGGCAACCGGGCGATCCCGCGCGGCGGCGCCCCCGAGTAATGCCCGTACGTCGCCCGCGGCGCGCAGACCACTCACAAAAGCACTCTCTACCGTGGCGGCGATCACCGGGGTGGAGGTAGCCGAACCGGCCCAGAACAGTGCCCCGGTATCGGCCGCGGTCAGCTTCACCCTCGACCCAGCACCGCCGGGCCGCACGAGCGTATATCCCCCGCAAGCGAACGGGTCCGCCGCCCAGTCAATCCGGCGACGGGCAACCAGCTGGCCGCGAGGATCGGCCTTCGGGAACAGGCGCTCCAGGTCCGAGATGCAGATCTCGGTGGCTTCGTCCTCGCTGACCTCCGACAGGCGGGCTGCCCGGGGGCCGGTCGCGTAAGCCGTAAGCACGGCCTGGGTCTCGTACTTGGCTCCGTAAAAAACCGGCCAGTAAAGGGTCACCGGACCCGTTCCACACGGCAGGTTGGCGAGCCACCTGGGCCAGAACCGCTCCTTGAAGTGCAACAGCACCTTGACGACCGGCCCGGCCACCAGGCCCTCGAACGCCTCGTGTTTGCCAGCCGGCAGCTCGGGCTTGAAGCGCACCTTACCCGACTTGAGCACCCCCAGGGGTAGCGTGGTGATCGCGGCACGGGCAGAGAGCTCCTCGCCGCCGGTCGAACGGATCACGACGCCATCACCGCTCCAGTCTATGGACTCGACACCAAAACCGAGGCGCACATCAAGATCCCTGGCGATGTGCGAGACCACCGAGTCGTAGCCTTCAACTATGCGATGATTGAGACCGGTCTCGAGCTTGAGAACGTTGTCCTCCAGCAAACCGAGCAAGCCGACCTCGTCGACACTACCCGGCAAATGGGCAGTAAGTACCATCTGGGCCATGACACGCGCGTGGCCGCGGTATCCCTGCTTGTCGATGAACTCCCGCGCCGACATGTCGGGCGGCTTGAAACGGGCGACCTTCATCAGGATGGGAAAGCTGGGCCAGACTCCGGGGTGGAGCAGGATCCACGGTAACCAGCGCGGTCGACCGCCCAGGCTGAACATCGTGTGACGGGTCAGGGGACAGGGCCGAGCCTCCACGCCAGCTGCCATCGCGTCAGGCCACGTCGCGGCACCGACCCCGTGTATAAACTCGGCTCCGCCCTCTACCGGCTCGTCACAGAAATCGCGTACCGAGTAGACCCGGCCACCGATCCGGTCGCGCGCCTCTACAACACACACCGACAGGCCCGACGCGGCCAGGTCCCTGGCCGCCGTGATCCCGGCCATGCCAGCTCCTATTACAATCGCGTCGAGCATCGTCCGAACTCCCTTGTCTTTTATCGCGGTCCCCACGGGGCGTAGCAGACCAATATCCGGATATTCAGTCTCACGAATCGCTCCTGTTAGCGAGCCAGTCATTGACCAGGGGAAATATCTCAGTTGGTGACGCGTACCCGGCAAGCAGGTCGTCGTGTCCGAAGTCCACGCTGAACCCATCGCTTACGCCAGCGTGCAGAAATGTTTTGTCCGTGCTCCCGAAAGCGTCGTACGCCGCGCGAACCGATTCGGCAGGTCGCTGCAGGTCACTCCCCGCCGCCATCACGAGCAGCGGCAACTTAACCTCTTCCAACCGGTCCGAGTACACCACCGAGCCGTCAAGGTTGCGCATGGTGCCCTCGTCGATCCAGGTCTTAAACTGGTCGACCAGGCTGGCAGCTTCGTCGGGAATCCCGTTGCGAAAGTAACGAGCGGAAACCAGCGGGGCGGTATTACAGGACCGAAAGCTGCTCTCGAGCGCATGCGAGCGGCCGTAGGCAAGAATCGGCCCAGCCATGCGCGCGCCCGAGCGAAACGGCACGCGCCCTCGAACGCTCATCCTCGGGGCAGCGGTCACGCCGGGCACCAGGGCCGCGGAATCCGTCAGCACCGGTGAGCCACAGGTCACCGCACCGCGCACCAAGCCGGCCTTGCCCTGTATAGCTGCCGCGTAGAGAGCCTGGCCACTCATTTCCATGCCTACCCAGAACGCTTGCGGCGCGCCGGTTATCTCGCACACGCGCGCGACCGCCGCCGGCAGATCGCGCTCGGCCAGGTCATCGAACGTCCATTGCAAGGCGCGGTCGGGCCCCGCTTCGGGCCAGCTTTCTCCACGGCCCCGCAAGTCGACCAGCCAGGTGTCGAAGCCGCGCCCGCTGAGATATCTCGCCAGCGAGTAGTCGGGATGCAGGTCGTATATGAAACGGCTGCCTGCCATCCCGTGGCTGCACAGAACGGGGTAGGGATGGGCGCGGCCACGGGCGCGATAGCGGTACAGCGCGAGCTTCCAGCCATCGGACGTAACGGCCGTGTGACGCTCGTCCTCGCCCGTACTCCAGTCGAAGCGACGGTAGGAATAGCCCAGGGTAAGCGCTGCGGCCGTAAGCGTCCGTGCACCCGCAGCCAAGCCCTCCAGTCTCGCGGGCTTGCCCGCACCAGCACCATTCCCGCAAGTACTCACGCGTAAACTACTCGTCGCCGACCAGCAGGTCGCTGCCATCGCCCCAGGCCACGCCACTGCCACGCTCGCGTCGCTCGTCTTCGTGTTCCCCGATCGCACTGACGATAGCGTTCTGCAGGTCACCTATCACCTGCGCGCTGTTGCGATTGCACCAGTCGAGGCTGTCCTCGCGCGTGCGGTTGGCACCGTTGACGGCCGGCATCACGTAGCGGGCAAACAATTCGTAGCTGTTCGCCGTGCGCTGCGGATCGGCGCAGTCGTGGGCGATCATCATGAAGGTACCAAAACCACCCGAGCGCTCGCGTAGTTGCTCGATCTGCTCGATGGCGTCGTCCGGCGTACCGATGATCGCACGGCCCAGCACGGTCAGGCCCCGCTCCGTCCACTCCTCGACGGCAGCCTCGGTGCTGCTGCTGTAGTCCAGCTTGTTGCCTCCCAGTTGCTCGAAGTAGTGTACGAGCTTGAGTAGACCGTGTTCCATGTCGGCTCGGGCCTGTTCTCTTGTCTCGGCCAGGTGCATGGGCGCCACCAGCCGCCAGTTGCGGCGGTCGACCACGTGCCCGTGCTCGGCGGCCAGTTGCTCGCACAACTGCCAGTGGGCGGGCAACAGGTCGAAACCCTCGGCGCTGCTGGCAGCCATCGACAGCATCCCGATGCCGTGCTTGCCGGCAGCACGCGGACCTGACGGCGAAATCGCGGCGGCCACGGCCACCTCGACCGACGGATGGGTATGCGGTGCCATCTGCACGCGCGCATCCCTGAGTTCAAACCAGTCGGTCTTGCGCGTAACGGTCTCGCCGCGGAGCAGCGGGATCAACACCTCCAGCGCCTCGTCCATGCGGTGACGCTGAGACGAAACGTTGATACCCATCATGTGTGCGTCTGACGGTAGCTGTCCCGGCCCCACCCCGAACATCACCCGGCCGCGGGTCTGGTGGTCGAGCTGAACGATGCGGCCGGCTACCATCAGCGGGTGGTGATAAGGCAACGACACCACGCCGGTACCCAGGCGTATGTTGCGCGTGCGCTCGGCGGCCGCGGCTATGAAGAGTTCGGGCGACGATATGGTTTCGTAAGCACCCGAGTGGTGCTCGCCTATCCACAACTCGTCGTAGCCTAGTTGGTCGAGTTGCTCGGCCAGCTGCAGGTCGCGGTGCAACTGCAGGGTTGGATTCTCGTCGGTGGGATGAAAGGGCGCCAGGAACACCCCGAAACGCAGCGGTTCATTCATCGGTGGATCTTACAACCCGGCGCCAACTCTCGCCAGCGGTCCCGGGTCTCTCCGCGAGAACGACTGCTCGTTTTAGTCAGTCGCCCGAAAGTTCCGGTATCACGTGCTTCCCCAGCAGGTCTATCGATTTCAGGACCTGCTCGTGGGGGATATCGTAGGGATTGAGCAGGCACAGCAGCAGGTCGCAGCCGGCGTCCTTGTAGCGGCGCGCGATTTCAATGCAGCGGTCGGGGTCACCCACCATGGCCGCACCGCTTTCGCGTATGTAGTCAAAGTCGAGCTGGTCAAGTGAGCCCGCTTCGTCGAGTTGCTTGATGTCTTCGGCGTAGCCGTAGCTTCCCAGGTCCTCGTTGAAGCGCCGGGCGTAGTCGGCCACCGTCGCCACCTGCCGCGCGCCCGCCCTGGGGTACCAGGTCATCGATTCGGCGGCCTCTTCGAAGGCCTGCTCGTTGGTCTCCGCGCAGTGGCCCATGGTAAACGTGGCCACGCGTTCGTTGCGCACCCTGCCCTTGGGCTGTGTGCATTCGGCCAGGCCTTCACGGTAGGCCGCCACCCGCGGCAGGAGGTCTTCGGGCGGCACACCAACGGCAAAAGACAACAGGCCCACGCCCATGCGACCCACGCCGCGGTGTCCGTCGAGGCTGGTCGTGGCTGACCACAGCGGCGGGTGCGGCTGCTGCACCGGACGCGGCAACACGCGCCGGGCCGGCATGCTCCAGTGCGTACCGTTGAACTCGTGCAGGTCGTCGGTCCAGCAACCCACGATGTGGTCGAGCGCCTCGGAGAGCATCTCGCGCGTCACCTGCGGGTCGATGCCAAATCCTTCCAGCTCGGCGGCAGTGGCCGAACGGCCCACTCCGAACTCGACGCGCCCGTTCGACAGGTTGTCGAGCATGGCCACGCTCTCGGCCGTTCGCACCGGGTGGTTGTATGGTTTGGGCGTGAGCCGAACTCCGTAGCCGATGCGCAGGCTGCTGGTTCGCGCCGCCACGGCCCCGTACAACACCTCGGGGTTGGAGCAGTGGGAAAACTCCTCGAGGAAGTGATGCTCCACGGTCCACATGCTGTCGAAGCCGGCCTGCTCGCCAGCCACGGCCTGGTCGACCACGTTGACTATGGCCTGTTGCTCCTTGCCCGCCGTCCAGGGCCGTGCCACCGGGATCTCGTGAAAAAGCGCGAATTTCATGGTTGTTCTCCCTGCGGGCGCCCGCTGTACTGGCTTCTATACCAGCGGCGGGCAAGATGGGAGCCCCGGGGAGAGAGAAAACACCATGACGAGATTATTTCTTGCCGCCAACGCGCTGCTGTGGCTGCCCTACGGCCTTTACTGTTTCCTGGTGCCGGAGTTCCTGGTCGAGGCCGCCGCCGTGTCGGCCACCGCCTCGACCGGCACCATTGAACTACGGGCTATGTATGGGGGCCTGCAGGCAGGCATCGGCGCCCTCTGCGCCGCCGGCGCGATGCGAGAGGAGTTGGAGCGACCGGCGTTGTTGCTGTTGCTCTTTCTTGCCTGCGGCCTGGCCCTGGCGCGCAGCGCGGGCGCCGTGATGGCGGCCGAGCTGTCTTCGTACACGGGCTCTGCGCTGTTGCTCGAATACACGCTCGCCGCTGCAAGCGCGTGGCTGTTGCGGAGTGGGTCCGGCGCTCAGTCTTCGTAGAGCTTGACGATAGACACCGAGCCCTCGGGTCCTTGCAGACACAGGTCGCAGAGGGTGCACTCGTCTACGTTGTCTTCCACCACGGCGACCGAACCAGCGTCGGCGCCGGCCTTGAAGATCTTGACCGGGCACACCTCGATCAACTTGGCCGCCAGTCCGTCGGTGGCGGCCACCAGTTCGTCGTTTACATCCACGCGTATGAACATTGCCATGTTTACGTTCTCCTGCTGCCCTTATGCTCAGGCGGCGCCGTCGAGGCGCTCCTGCACGAGGCGCGGAATGTCCCCGATCTCGTCTGCCACCGAAATACCCGCGTCGCGCATGCGACGGATCTTATCGGCCGGTGAATCCAGTTTCTTTTCAACGATGGTACCGGCGTGGCCGAAGCTCATGCCGTGCATATCGTCCATGAAGCGTCCTGCCACGAAAGCAACGATAGGCAGGCGGCTGTTGTTTTCCTTGGCCCAGCGCGCCAGTTCCGCCTCCGACGAACCACCCGGCTCGGAATAAATGACAACGGCCTTGGTATCCTCGTCGGCTTCGAAGTAGGGCATCAACTCGGCGTAGGTCGAGCCGATGACCGGGTCGCCGCCTATCGAAATTGCCGTGCTCTCGCCCAGGCCCGCCTGGCTCAGGGCGTTGCAGATCTCGGTGGTCATGCCACCCGAGCGCGACATGACGCCAACCACCCCGGGCTTGAAAGCCTTGCGACAGTCGACGGCCGGACCGCCAAGGCTGCCGAACCTGCACACGTCGGGGATGATGACTCCCAGGCAGTTGGGCCCGATCACGCGGGCGTCGTGCTGGGCCGCGTACTCGATGAACGCCGCCGCGTCGCGACGACAAATGCCCTCGGTGATAATCACCAGCAGCTTGACGCCGGCGTCGATGGCCTCGTAGGCCGCGTCGGCAGCAAAGGCCAGGGGCACCGTAATCACGGTGCCGTCTACCTTGCGCTGCTCGGTGATCTCGCGAACCGTGTTGTACACCGGCACGCCGTAGACCTCGCGACCACCCTTGCCGGGTGTCACCCCACCGACGATCCTGGAGCCGTACTCCAGGCACTCGCGGGTAAAGTTAACCGCCTCGCGCCCGGTGATGCCCTGGACGATAAAATCAAAATCCTTGTGAACCAGAACTCCCATCGCTTTCCTCTTCTCGCTCTCTGCTCGCCAGCCGCTCAGCCGTTGATCTTGTCGACGGCGCGCTTGGCCGCCTCGCTGATCGACACCGAACGGTCGCAGTATTCCACGCCGTACTTGTCCAGTATCTTCACCGCGTCGGCCTCCCACGCACCGGGCACGCGAAAAATAGTGATCTTGTCGGCGGGCTCGAAGCCCATCTCGATCACGCCTTTTATGACGCCGCGGGCCACCAGGTCGGCGCGGGTGTTGGACACCACGTTGGACATCACGGCTATCTTGTCGACGCCCGACTTGCCCAGCACCAGCTTGGTGAGCGCCACCGCCTTGGCGACGCTGGGGTTGCCGCCTATGGCCGCGTAGTTGGCCGGATCACCGCCTGCCTTGCGCACCGCATCGGTAAGCGTCAGCGAACCACCGCCAGCACCGATGACCAGGCCCACGTTGCCGCCGAACTCGACGACCGGACCGATGATGCCACGCGGGTCGTCGTCGTCGATCTTCTTGCCGGCCAGCTCAAACTCGGTAGGCTCGCGCACCGAGCGGGTGTCTTCCTCGCCCACGCCGAACTCGGCAAGCAGTTCTTTCTGCCGGTACTTGGCCTCGACTTCCATGTCCGAAAAACAATCGACCGCCAGCAGGCTGCCGTCTTCGAGCCGGGCCAGGGTCTGGATGTCGGCCTGGGTAAGATCGTAGTCGAGAAACAAGCGCGCGAGGCGAGCAATAACGCCGGCCATGCGGTTGAGTTCCGAACCGTTCAGGCCCAGGCCCGCGGCTACTTCCTTGGCGACGTAATCCGAGAACGGCACCAGCGCTGAAAAGTGTCTCGAGACCACGCGGTCGGGATGCGCCTCGGCGATGTCCTCGATGTTACCCGCGATGTCGGCTGCGAGCAGAAGCGGCTGCTTGGCCGTTCCGTCGTAACTTATCGACAGCGAGTACTCGGCGGTGGCCGCTTGGACCTTCTCAACGAGCACGCCCCTGGGACCACGTCCGCCGTCGTCGATCTTGAGCAGTTCCTCGGTGGCGGTGGCCGCCTGCTCGGGGCTATCGACCGCCTGCGACTCGTCGGACCTGCTCGCGCCGCCCTTAGAGCCCACCAGCAGCTGGGCTTTTACGATTACCGCGCCGCCCAGTTCCTCGGCAGCACTGGCTGCCTCCCCGGCGTTGGCAGCCCTGCTGCCCTCGGGCACCGCGATACCTCGCCTGGCCAAAATCGTCTTGGTTTCAAACTCGTAAAAACGCATATCAGAAAACCACCTCCTGGGTCGTGGCCAGTCGTAGGGTCGGTCGAGCTGTCAGTCAGTCCAGCGCTCAAAATCAACGGGATTTCTAACCTTTCCACCCGCGCATTTCAACGTCAGCAGCCCCGTCGCAGCCGCTTCAGAATCCGTAGGCCTCGGTCAACTCCTCGTCGCCCTCGGCCAGCGAGCGGGCAAGATCGACCATCACCTGGCACTGCTTGAAGGTCGCGTCGTCTTGCATCTTGCCGTCTATCATGACCGCGCCCGTGCCGTCGCCCATCTCGTCGATGACCCGGCGCGCCCACTTCACCTCGTCGGCCGGCGGACTGAACACCTTGCGGGCTATACCAATCTGCACCGGGTGCAGGCTCCACGCGCCCACGCAGCCCATGAGAAAAGCGTTGCGAAACTGGTCCTCGCAGGCGACGGTGTCCTTGATGTCCCCGAAAGGACCGTAGTAAGGAAGTATGCCGTGCGCGGCGCAAGCGTCGACCATGCGCGCGATGGTGTAGTGCCACAGGTCCTGCTGCGCGGTCGTGCGCGGCGCGTCCTCGTTGGCCGCGTCGGGGTCGGCCCTCACTATGTAACCGGGGTGTCCTCCGCCCACGCGAGTGGTCTTCATGCGCCTGGAAGCGGCAAGATCCGCCGGGCCCAGCGACAGCCCCTGCATGCGTGGGCTGGCTCCGCATATCTCTTCGACATTGGCCACACCGGTGGCCGTCTCGAGTATGGCGTGAAACAGTATGGGACGCTTGAGCCCCGCGCGGGCTTCGAGCTGGGCCACCAGCCGGTCCATGTAGTGAATGTCCCAGGCACCCTCGACCTTGGGAATCATTATGACGTCGAGCTTGTCGCCGATCTCGCCGACAAGGCGGGTCACATCGTCCAGGGCCCAGGGCGAGTCGAGGCTGTTGATGCGGGTCCACAACTGGCAGTTGCCGAAGTCGGTGTCGCGCGCGATCGAGACCAGGCCTTCGCGGGCGGCTTCCTTGTTGTCGGCCGCTATCGCGTCTTCGAGATTGCCGAGCACGACGTCGCACTTTTTCGCGATGTCGGGCACCTTGGCCGCCATCTTAGGGTTGCTCGGATCAAAAAAATGTATCATCCGCGAGGGACGAAACGGCACTTCGCGCAGCGGCTCGGGCGCGCCGAGGGCCAGTGGCTGAAAAAAGTCTTTTGCGCTGCGCATAGGCAGTATCCTCCTGCAAACGACCCGTGGTGGTCGACCTGAACCTCTCTAACTACCCCGTTTATCGTGTATTTTACAATCGCCGGTTAGAGCCCGGCCGCAACGCTCCTTTACTGACGCGAGCGCACCAGCGGCTCGCTTCCACCAACTCAAGCGCAACGCTAGCTTGACCGCAGAGGCCTGCACCATGAAATTTGAAAGCCTGATCTACGAAACCGAAGGGGCTGTTGCCGCCATTACCCTGAACCGCCCCGACGAGCTCAACACCATCGTCCCGCCCATGCCCGACGAGATCGAACAGGCCGTAGCGTGCGCCAACGCGGACCCCGACGTGCGCGTGATCGTGTTGCGCGGCGCTGGGCGCGCCTTCTGCGCAGGCTTCAACTTCGCTGACAACATGGCTGCCTGGGAAGGCCTGGTGGGCACGGGCGGCAGCTGGGACCCAGGCCGCGACATGATAGGCGTGACCAGCCCGCACACCGGACCCGTGCCCAAGTTCATGAGCCTGTGGCGCAGCCCCAAGCCCGTGATCGCGCAGGTACACGGCTGGTGTGTCGGCGGCGGCTCGGACATGGCCCTGTGCGCCGACCTGGTGATCGCCAGCGACGACGCGCGCATCGGCACACCCTACTCGCGCGCGTGGGGCTGCTACCTCACGGGCATGTGGATCTACCGGCTGGGCCTGACCCGCGCCAAGGAACACGCGCTTACCGGCAGACCGTTGTCGGGCAGCCGGGCGGCCGAAATCGGCCTCATCAACCGCGCGGTACCCTTTGCCGATCTTGAAAAAACCGTCATGGACGAGGCCCGCGCGATCGCCGCGCTGCCGCCGGCGCAACTCGCGGCCATGAAGATGGTCGTCAACCAGGCCTACGAAAACATGGGCCTGGCCGGCACGCAGCTGCTCGGGCCTATATTGGATGGCTACATGCGCAATATTCCCGAGTCGCTCGACTTTATCGAAACCGCCGCCCGCGACGGCGTGGGCGCAGCGGTGGCTGAGCGCGACGGACCCTGGAGCGACTACAGCCAGGCCGCCGCTGAGGACAAGCCGAACCCGAAGAACACAGTGTCGCCGAGAGCGTTCGGCTGAAGGACCAGCTCAGGCCAGGCCACCGTCGAGCGGCAGGCCGGCTTCGCGCGCGGCCGAAAGCGCGGCCTGCATAGCGCTGCTCGCGGCGTCGAGTTCGGGCACGAGGCAGGCCACCACGGTGCGATGAACACCAGCCTCGGCGTATGCCGACAACAGCGCCGGGTCGGCCGCTCCCACGCAGGTGATCTCCACGCGGGCCGGGTCGCGGCCAGCCGCTTTGGCGGCATCGTTCAAGACCTCGCGCAGTTCGGCCAGGCGCTGCATCGAAACGCCCAGGGGGAAAAACCCATCGCCGTAACGACCGGCCCTGCGCGCAGCCGCCTCGCTGTGACCGCCGATGATCAGCGGTACACCGCCTTCCTGCAGCGGACGCGGACGGCTCACCACCCGCTCGAAGTCGTAGAAACTGCCGTGGTAAGACGCCGTTTCCTGCTCGCTCCAGAGTTCACGCATGACCTCGATGCACTCGTCGGCGCGACGCCCGCGGCTGCCGAAGTCACACCCCAGGGCCTCGGCCTCTTCGCGCACCCAGCCCACGCCGAAGCCGGCCACCAGGCGGCCGCCCGACAGCCGGTCGAGCGTGGCAAGCTCCTTGGCAAGTACGAGTGGATTGCGCTGCGGCAGTATCATCACGCCGGTGGCCAGGCGCAGGGTCTCGGTGTGCGCGGCCGCCCAGGCGAGCCAGAGCAACGGATCGGGTTGCGGCACGTTCTCGTTAAAAGGCGAGCGGCCCGAGCGATCGTAGGGGTAGCGCGAAGTGTAGTCGGGGCACATCACCGTGTGCTCGACCACCCACACCGACTCCATGCCGGTCTGCTCGGCCGCACGACAGAAATCGCCCGCGAACACTGGATCCTCGACCGCGGCCATACCGTAAGGCGGAATCACTCCAAACTTCATGCCCTACTACAGGCCACCCCCGCACCGGCCAGTCAATACGGAGGATGCACGCCAACCAGCTTAATAGTACCGGGGCTGCCCTCTAGCTTTTGGCTGATTGCAACGTATCCCGCTTCAGGAGAGACCGCCGTTGAGTGGCAGCACCTGGCCGGTCATCCACGCGGCCTCGTCCGAGACGAGGTAGAGCAACAGCGCCACCACGTCGTCGGCGCTGCCCGCGCGCGCCACCGGGTAACGCGCAAAGTAGTCGTCGGGCAACGGCAGGTTGTCGAGCTCTCCCAACGATATGCAGTTCGCAGTAACACCGTCGCGTCCCAGCTCACTCGCCAGTTGGCGCATGAAACCGATGGCCCCCGCCTTGCCCGCGGCGTACATCGAAATGCCGTAGTCGGTGCCCATGCGCCAGGCCTCCGACGAGATGGTGACCACGCGTCCCCAGCCCCGTTCTTTCATTGCCGGCGCAAAAGCGTGGCAGCAGTGCAGTACACCGTAGAGGTTCACGCGCAGAAAGGGCTCCCAGTCGGAGGGTTGGCTGTCAACGAACTTGAACGCCGGAAAGCTACCGGGGATGCCCGCGTTGTTGACCAGCAGGTCGGCCGGCCCCAATTCTTTTTCGACGGCAGCCGCCATCTCGAGCACGGCAGCGTGCTGGCCCACGTCGGCGGCAAAGGCCGCGGCCCGGCCGCCGGCGTCGTTGATCAAGGCCGCGGTTTCTTCGGCGCGCTCGGCCACGATGTCATTCACCGCCACCGAGGCCCCCAGTCGCGCGAGCGCCTCGGCCATGGCGCGGCCTATTCCCCGGCCGGCCCCGGTAACCACTGCTGTCCTGCCGTCAAGCGTGCCCATAATGGGCAATGCTAACGGCGGCGGGCAGCTGTAGCCACCATTCGTTCGCGGCCCGCGTTGAGCCTTGCCGCTGGCTGGGCTAACTTGCGCGCATGATCGCCTGTCTCGACCTCGAAGGGGTGCTGGTGCCCGAAATCTGGATCAACGTTGCCGAGCGCACCGGTATCGACGAGCTGCGGCGCACCACCCGCGACGAGCCCGACTACGACGTACTCATGCGCTACCGGCTCGACATTCTCGACCGCGAGGGGATCACCCTGCCCCAGATACAGGAGGTGATAGCCGGCATGGGGCCGCTCGAAGGCGCCGGCGAGTTCGTTGACTGGCTGCGCGAGCGCGCGCAGGTCATCATCCTGTCGGACACCTTTTACCAGTTTGCGCAGCCGCTGATGCGGCAGCTCGATTTTCCCTGCCTGTTCTGCCACCGGCTGGAAGTGGAGCCCGAAGGCCGCATCTCGGGCTACACCCTGCGCCTGGACGACGGCAAGCGACGCGCCGTAAGGGCGCTGCGCGAACTCAACTTTCGCGTGGTGGCGGCCGGTGATTCATACAACGACACCACGATGCTCACCGAGGCCGACGCAGGCATACTCTTCTGTCCACCGCAGAACGTGGTCGACGATTTCCCGCAGTTCCCGGTCACCAGCGACTATCAACAACTGCGCGAAGCCTTCGTGGCCGCTTCCGCTGACGAACTCTGAAAAAGGGGGTCAGGCCCCTACCAGCTGCGCAGGTCGATGGCCCAGCAATCGACAACCTCGTCGCCGCTGACCAGGTAGGCCCGTTCGTGGCAGGCCATGGTGGGGTCCACGTGGGCGGGAAGCACCCGCACCCGGTCGCCGACGACGGGTAGCCTGGAGCCCGCGGCGGCATCGGGCGAAGCCGGGTCCGGCGAAAACGTGACGTGCTCATCCGAGCAGAACCACACCCGCGCCTCTTCAATCGAGGGATCCCCGTGATCCATGCCCAGGGCCTTGAGGCCACAGTCGGCCACCGCATAGCCACTCGCCTCGGACACCGACACCACCGTGCTCAGGATCGACACGGCCTGCGTAAAAGGCAGGCCCATGCGCGTATACGCCGTGTCCATGAGTGCGTACGAGCCGGCCTGGATCTCGGTGGCAAGCTTGTTGAGATCCCAGGTGGTGGTACCACCAGCCGAAACCAGCTCGCCGCCGACGTCCGCGTGGGCGGCAGCCAGCAACTGCATGGATACCTCGGTCGCGACGCGACGCTGCTCGCGGTCTTCCAGACCCACCGCGTGCCCTTCGTAACCCATCACCCCGCGCACCTGCAGTCCGGCCGCCCTCGCGCTGTCGGCCAACCGGCCAGCATCGGCGGGCAGGCAACCGCAGCGCGGCAAGCCCACGTTAACGTCGATGAGTACCTCGGCGATGCCGGCGGCCGCGGCAGCCGATACGGTGGAGGCCGAATCAACGGCCACCGTCACCCGCGCATCCAGGTCCGCCAACATCGACAGGCGGGCCGTGTCGAGGAGTTCGTTGGCCAGCAGCAAATCGTCGCCCAGTCCCGCGGCTGCCATTCCCGCCATCTCGCGCGCGGTGGCGCAGGTAAACGAACAGTGTCCACGCGCGGCCTGCTCACGCGCCAACGCCGTCGACTTGTGCGCCTTGACGTGCGGGCGCAAGCGATCACCGGGCAGCGACGCGGCCATGAAGTCCAGGTTCTGCCCGAGAGCATCGCGGTCAATAAGCAGCGCGGGCGTGGCGAGGTCGAGGAGCTTCACGACACCATCCTGCCAACCGCGCGTCGCGGTGGCCAGCGCATCGAGAAATAGAGCCAGGCACCCTTGGGCCTTAAGGTAGCAGGGCTGCTCGGCTGGCGAAGATGCCCTGCTACCTTTAACATAAAAAGAACGTATCCCCCTTGTTGTATGAGCTTGCCAGGATGCGCGGCGACGAGGCCGCGCTCGACGATCTGACGGTCACCCGCTCCTGGGCCGAACTGGCCGACAGGGCCACGCGCATGGCCCGCCTGCTGAGCAGCGAGCTGGGCCTCGAGCCCGGCGACAGGGTGGCCACGCTGATGTACAACCGCGGCGAGTGCCTCGAGCTTGTGCTCGCCTCCTGGCTGGCCGGCCTGTGGCTGACCCCCATCAACCATCACCTGCTGGCCGACGAGATCGACTACGTGCTGACCGACAGCGGCGCGCGCGTGGTGATCTGCGACGAGCAACATAGAGATGCCGCCTCGGCGGGCTGCGTTGACGCAGCCACCCTGCTGGTCGCCGGCGACGAGCTGGACGGGGCCATCAGCAGCGCCCCCGCCCAGCCCTACCCGCCCGACTCGCCGATGGGCGGCACCATGATCTACACCAGCGGAACCACTGGCCGCCCACGCGGGGTAAAACGCCATCGTCCTTCTACGCTGGCCGCGGGGCTGGAGGCGGCCGCGGCCTACGGACGACGCATACAGATGGACGGACGGGGCCGACACCTCATCACCGGGCCTGCTTACCACGCGGCACCGTTGCTGTTTGCCGTCTACGACCTGCTCAACGGTGCTGCCGTGACCATGATGCCGCGATGGAACGAGCAGCGTTTCTTCGACCTGGTCGGCGAGCAGCAAGTGACCCACACCCACCTCGTGCCCACCATGTTCGAGCGCCTGCTCGGCTTGCCCGACGAGCAACGCGCGGCCTTCGATCCAACGCCGCTGGTCACGGTGCTGCACGGCGCCGCCCCGGTGTCGCCTGCCAGCAAGCAGCGCATGATCGCCTGGTGGGGCCCATTGCTGGTGGAGTACTGGGGCGCCACCGAAAGCGGCGTCGTCACCCTGGTCGACTCATCCGACTGGCAGCTCAAGCAGGGCACCGTCGGACGCACGGTAGAGGGCTGGCAGATCTTCGCGGGCAACGAGCAGGGCACGCCCCTGCCCGCCAACGAAGAGGGCATACTGTACTGTCGCCGCCCCGATACCCCCCACTGGTTCGAGTACCACGGCGACCCCGACAAGACGCGCGCGACCTTCGTTGACGCGCACACCTTTCACCTGGGCGACATCGGCCTGGTCGACGAAGACGGCTACGCTTTCCTCCGCGACCGGCTGTCGAACACCATCATTTCAGGGGGCGTGAACATATACCCCGCCGAAATCGAAAAGGTGCTGATCACCCACCCGCAGGTGATCGACGTGGCGGTGTTCGCCGTACCCGACCAGGAATGGGGCGAAGCCGTAATGGCTGCCGTGCAAACTCGGACCGGCACAAACGAAAGCCCGCAACTGGCCGCCGAGCTCATAGATTTTACCCGCGAAAGACTGGCCGCCTACAAGCTGCCGCGCAGAATCGAGTTCCACGACGAGTTGCCCAGGACCGACAGCGGCAAGCTCTACGTGCGCCGTCTGAAAGAACGCCACTGGAAAGACAGCGGCCGCAGGATATAGCGGCCGGCAAAAAGAATCCGGCCCGTCCGCCGTGGCTACCGCAAGGACCAGCTGAACGGTAACCCAGCGACGGACGAACCGGAAGGGGGAGCCTGCACACGGTTTCCCCACCCTGGATAAAGCAATCGGCGTGCCACCTGCCGCCAGCCTTGAAGCCGGCCAACAAGCGCCCGTTACCCCTTGCAAAACCCGTGTTTCGCCTCCGCTCCCCGAGGGGAGCAGCCAACGGCACCGCAAAGCTGGGTTTGCGCCACACGCGCCTACCGCATACCGCTCTTAGCGGGAGCGTGGCCGAGCCCGGAACACGGGCCGACCACACAGGGGAGTAGTACACTGATCGAACTCGAGGCCACCATTGTATGCGCCGACCTTTCGGGGTTCACGCTTGCAGCGCGCGACCTCGACCCCGAGCAGGTAACCGAACTGGTCAACGGTTGTTTTGCTGGCATGGAAGACATCGCCAGCGCCCACGGCGGCACCCCGCTGCAGTTTCTCGGAGACTGCATGCTGGCCGCTTTTCCCCACGCAGAACAGGCCGAGGCCGCCAACCGTCATGCGCTGGCCGCTGCCCTCGGGATGCTTGAGTGGATAAAACAATCCGCGCCCCTGTTTCCCGGCAGCAAAAGACCTGGCCTGCACATAGGTGTCGAGGCTGGACAGTTGCAGCTGGGGCGACCGCCGACCGGCGGCCTGCTGCCCGCCGGTCGGTGCACGACAGCGGCCATGCGCCTGGAAGCGGCAGCTGAGACCGGCTCGGTGCTCGTTGGCTCAACGGCCCGGCAACTGGCGGGCCGGGGTTTCAGTTTTTCACAGGCCGCCGACGACGCGCCGCAGGGCTCGGCGCTGCTGGCGTCCGGCCGAACCAACGACCACGATACCCTGCCCGCTGGCATACCCCGCCTGGCCGAGTCCACGCCCGGCGAGGAATTGCAGTACCAACGGCTGCAACAACGCCAACCCGAACGTCGGCAGGTGACCGTGCTGTTCGCTGAACTGTGCCAGGCTCCCGCGCCCAGCGACGCGCAGATGCAGGCACTCAGCCTGGCCGTACAGGCCGAGGGTGGTTACGTGGACAAGTTTACCGGCCGCACCATGATGGCCCTGTTCGGGGCACCCGATGGACTCGAAGAAGCGCCTGCCCGCGCCGCGGCCGCGCTTGCCCGCCTGCTCAACAACGACGGCGCCGATGCCATCAAACCCGGCGCCATCCGAGCGGGCATGAACAGCGGACTGGTCGTGGCCGGGTTGGTGGGGGGCAACAACAGCCGCCAGTACACGGTGATAGGCGACGCGGTCAACCTCGCTGCCCGGCTCAAGGACGCGGCCTCACCCGGCGAACTCTACCTCGGAGAGCAGACCGCCTACCGGCTGTCCGACCGTTTTTGCGTGAGCGCGCTCGCACCCTTGTCATTGCAGGGACAGGGCCGGGCCGTGCAGGCCTACGCGCTCGACCCCTTGCGACCGCCGGGCAAAGGCAACGACGCTGGACCTCGCAGGCGCAAGCTGCGCGCTCCGCTGGTGGGCCGCGACCGGGAACTCGCCGCCCTGCTCGGTGGAGTAAAGCAGGCCCACGCGGGCGAGGGCTCTGTGATGGTGGTGAGCGGTGAGGCGGGCCTGGGAAAGTCGCGCCTGATCGAAGAGTTCAAGAGCGACCCCTCGCTGTCGGATTGCCTGCTGCTCGAAAGCCAGGCATCGCAAGGCAACTCGCGACCCTTTGCGCTCGCGGCCGACCTGCTGCGCCAATGGTGTCAACTCAGCGGTAACGAGAGCAACGACGACGCGCTCGCCTTGCTGCGCGCCGCGGTCGAGCGCAGCGATGGCCAACTCGAAACCGAACTGCCCTCGCTCGCGACACTGCTGGGAATACAGCACGCCGACGACAACTCGCCGGGCTCGTCGCAGCCGGGTTCGTCAACACCCACGGGCGACGCGCTGAGAAAACGCCTGCAACTGGCGCTTACACGACTGGCCACCGTACTGTCGGCGCAACGGCCACTGGTCATCGTCCTCGAGGACCTGCACTGGGCCGACCAGTCGAGTATCGAAATACTTGGCGGGCTGTCGTCCGCGAGCCAGCGGGCTGCCGTGGTCACGATCATAACTACCCGCGAAGATTCGGCCGCTGCGCTCACTGGCAGCAAAACCCACGAGCGCAGCTCGCAGCTTGCCCTCTCACCGCTCGACGACAACGACCTCGACCGACTGGTCACGGGCCTGCTGGGGACAGCCGGCCTGCCGATAGCCCTGCGCCGACGAATTCGCGCCAACGCCGAGGGCAACCCCTTCTACGTCGAAGAGGTACTCAGGTCGTTCATCGACCAGGGCGCGCTCGTGCAATCGCGCGACGGCTGGCAGACCACCGCGGCGATTAACGAAGTAGACGTTCCCGATACTGTCCAGGGAGTGGTGCTCGCCCGCGTAGACGCCATGGACGACCAGGCCCGCGAGATACTGCAGGCCGCCTCGGTGATCGGCCGCCGTTTCTACTACCGGCTGCTTCTCGGCACCGTCGATGACTCGGGCGAACTCGACACTGCCCTCGCCCGCCTCGAGGACATGCAACTGGTGAGCAGCAGCATGTCATCTCGTACCGGCAGCGTTGCCCGGCAGGCCGAGGCCGCTGAGCGCGAGTACCATTTCCACCACCAGGTCGCGCAGCAGACCGTGTACCATTCCCTGCTCAAAGGCCGGCGGCGCGACATGCACGCCCGCGTGGCCAGCGCCATCGAAAAAGCTTTCGAACAACGGCTCGACGACTTCGAAGCCGAGCTCGCTTTTCACTGGGGCCAGGCCGAACAAGCTGACAAGGCCGAGTACTACCTGTTTCGAGCGGGCGACAACGCCGCCCGCTCGGCCGCCTCGGCCGAGGCGCTCGCCCATTTTCGCGAAGCGTCGCGGCTGTACCTGCAACAACACGGCAAGGGTGGCGATCGCGCACGCAAGGCGCTACTCGAAAAGAACATCGGGCTGGCGCTGCTCAATACCGGCGACCATCACGAGTGCATAGAGCACTTTGACGCATCGCTGGCGTGGCGGGGTCGTTCTTCTTCGCTGCGAACCGGTACTGCAGGCCTTCTGCAGGCCGGCGGTGCCCTGGCCCGCACCTGGCTGGCCCTCGGCCGTCGGCGCAGCAGCGCAGCGGCCGACAAGAAAGGATCCGCGACTCCCAGCGCGGCCGAACTCGAAGGACTTGAAGCCGAGGTCATGCGCGCCCAGGCCCTGGCCAACGTCGACCCGCAGCGGGCGTTTACCGCTGCCCTGTCGGTGGTCGGAAGACTCGAGCACATGAACGCAAGCGGGGTCGAACGGGCGGCCGAACTCTACGCCGACGCTGCGGGCTTCGTGGCCTTTTCGGGCACCTCCTTCTCGCTCTCGCGCCGGCTGCTCGAGCGTGGGGAAGGCCTGCTCAGCGACGACAACTTGGCCGGCGACTTTGCCTGCAGGGCCATGCGTTTTATTGCCGACTACTTCGAGGGAGACTGGAACGACAGCCCGCTGCCCGCCACACGCGACCTCGAAACCGCCATGGAACACGGCCAGCTGGTACTCGCGAGCAACTACTTCGGCCTGGCCGCCGAGCGATCCACCTGGCAGGGCCACTGGCGCAACAGCGCGCGCATGCTCGACGCGGTCAAGCGACTGGTCGATCTTTACGGATACGACTTTGCCGTCTCCTGGCGCGACGCCATTCCCCTTTACGTGGCCGTGCAACAGGACCGCCCCTTCGACGCCATCGAGGCTGCCAACCGCTACTTGTCCGCCCGCCACGAAGATAACCTGCTGGCCTTCGGCCACGCCATGAAAGCGCGAGCCGAGTGCGCGGCCGGTTATCTCGACGAAGCTGCCCATTCAATCGAATTGTCTGCCGCGGACGCTTCGCGGGCCGGTGCGCTACCTCCCTACCACGCGGCGCCGCTGGCGGTGGCAAGGTTTGAGCTGGGCCTCACGGCCCACGAACAGGAGCACGCCGACAGTCCATCGCGGTGGACGGTGGAGAGAGATTGCAGGCGGGCACTCAGGGCCACGCGGGCGCTGGCCCGCGAGCGCCCCGACCTCTACCGGGCCGTGGGGCGCTGGAACCAGCTCTGCGGCCGGCGGCAGGTAGCACTCACCTGGTACCGCCGCAGCATCGACGAGGCCCGCCGCCTTGGCGCGCTCCCGGCGCTGGCCCGCACGCTGGCGCTGTGCTCGAGACTGGCCTGGACGGGCGACCCACTGCCCAGCGCCGAGCAGTGCCGTGAGCAGTCGCTGTCGTTGGCAGAGTGCCTGCGCAGGAACGATGATCGCGACGCCTGGCCCCCGCCTGGGCAGAGCGACGCGAGCTGAGGCGCGCGCAACCGGTCTCCATGAACCGGCAGCGCAGCCGCCAACCCGGGTTTACACACAAGCCCATGGGCGCTACCCAGACTTGGCACTGGCGACGCACCCCCGATCGTGCAGCTGGCAAAACAGCCTGTAGAATCAATGGACTCAGCCTCGTTTACACGGCCATACCGCTGTGGCACGGCGGTTGCTTGCTTGCAGCTTGGAGAAAACCGAGAGGGGCCAGCCGCGGCAAACCCGGCTGACCAGGAAAGCAGCGTGCAAGGACCAACTGCAAAACTACAAGACAAAAGTTTTTTACCCACTTGGGGGGTAGTCAGCGATAGCCCGCCTGATAGTCTTGTTCCCTGGGAGTCCACGGGTTCCCGGGGGTCTGTTCTGCGGCTGTTAAATACAACTACTTATACTGCCCGCCACCGGCCGGGTGACAGGGCAGGCGCGGGCAATGCCATCGCGCTGGCGGCGCTGGTCCTGTCGATTGCGCTGGCGCTGGCGCCCACGGTTTCGCAGGCCGCCTGCAACCTCATCCCCCAGGCGACGCGTAGCTTTCGCGGAGAGCTGGGCCAGGTCGACAGGCCCTGGGCCACGCCCGGCGACTGGGTAAGCGTGTCGTTGGACAGCGGCTGCCACACCGACAGTGATTTTTCGGCCTCGGGCTTCACGGGCACCGCCGGCGACTACGTTGTAACCGTGGTCGATACCCCAGGCACCGGCAAACTGTCGGCCGTGGTACTGGCGGAGAACTGCGCTGCGCTGGCCACCACGCCATCGACCTGCGTTGGCGGCAACATCGTCGCAAGCGAATGCCGCCAGATCAGTGATAGCGGAGGTGTCATAGAGTTCCAGGTCCTTGCCTCGGCGTTGCGCTTCGTGTTCCCCGACACCGACAACCTTCTGCCTCCCAGCGGGGCATCGTGCATCGGGGGACTGAACTCAGGGACCGCCTGCACCAGCAATAGCGAATGCCCGGCCAGTAGCTGCGGCAGCACCGATGGATTAACGCTGGCCGGACCAGCCCGCATAGTCGTGACACACGCGACTACCGATACCTGGACCTGCAGCAACATCAGCACCGACTGCGCGAATTACGGAAGCAGCGACGTGGCGGCCTGCGTTGATTCGCTTTATACCGACGACGGCAGCTGCAACACCACGACCAACCACGACGTGTTCCCCAGCTTTGTCGGCCTGCCACACACCAATGACTTTGCCCAACTCTGCACCCCCGAGGACCCCACCGATCTGAATGATCCGTGTACGGAATCTGAAAACGAAGTAGTTATGGCCGTCGACGAGGACGGTAACCTTCTGATTCCGGTGGACTGGACTAACATATTGATCGACGGAGAAGTGCCGACCCCGATACTGCTCAACGGTGCCAGTGCGATAGACAATTACAGCGGTTCTGGGGACCCGGTTGTCCTGCCCAACGAAGACTTCGTAGACTCCTACACTCTCGAGGGGGCTATACTCCCACCGGTCTTGTCACCTTTGACCAACGAGGAAAACAGTACCGAGATCGCGCTGTTCGGCTCGGCCGATGCCCCGGTTACCGTTCTGCGCCTGGCCGCACTGAGTCCTGATGACACCGTCTGCTCAGCCGTAGACCCGTTGCTGGAAGATGTCCCCTGCACCGAAAATACTGCGTGCGGTGGTGGTACCTGCGGGAGCGCCAAGTGCGTAGGCGGAAGCAACGCCGGCTTGGCCTGCACGGATTCTTCCGTGTGCACCGGCGGCGGAACATGCGGCATCCCGCTTTTCGATTTCAGCGACCGAATGTACAACTCGGCCACCAACGGCGCCGTGGTCATAGATAAATCAGATCTGCTGGCCAAGATCGCCGGCGTAGAAGAGGGGGCATGCTCCATTTCCGGAGACCCATGTGACCTGGCCAATCCCTGCCTACCGGGCGAAAGCTGCGTTAATTTTCGGATGTCGATAGCGGGCTCGGCGCCACTTGAAGGTATCTACTCGACCGACACCCTGTATGCTTTCGTAACGGAAGAAGAAGTCGAAGACGATCAACTCAACGACGACTCTGACAAGATCGACAGGGTACTGGTCCTGCGTAACAGGGATACCGCCGAGCTTCTACAAACCGGCAACAACTTGGCAGACGGTCGCGCGATTACATACGCAACGGATTCTCCTTTCTCCTGGCCAGTTATCGCCCTTGAGGGAGATATCGTCGCCATGACCGAGCCCGAGTGGGCCGAGGGCGATTGCTCCGTTTCCAATTGCGATCGCAACGGTGACTACGACATAGCCGACAGCATTCTCCGCGTTTTCAGGCGGGACGACACCGGTAGCCCGATCGTGGCCGAAGACCAAACCGTGAGCGGGGGACTGCCCCTGCAGATACCGGTAGGTATCGGAAACCTGATAGACGGTCGCAGCCTGGCCGTGAGCAATAGCCTGGTATTCTTCGGCAGCTCGGAATTGCAACAGTCATCCGGGGCCTGGCAGGATGCCAGCCTGAACAATTCCAGTGACCCGGGAAACGATATCAGCAGTGAGCCCTCCCTGTCTTTAGGGGGACGTTACGTCGCTTTCTCCAGCTACGCCGACGACCTGACCAATATAAACACGCAGGGCCTCAGCAACGTTTTCGTTCGCGACCGGGTAAACAGCTCGACGGCCTTGATCTCCGTTGCCGACAACAGCGGGCCGGCAAACGATGCCAGCGCCCAGCCTTCTGTATCCGGCGATGGTCGGCTCGTGGCGTACGCCAGCCAGGCGACAAATATTGACTCGGGATTCATCTCCAGCCCCGGTACATGGCAGGTTTACCTCGCAGATCGCGGACCCGCCGTGGACCAGTCGGGGGAATGCGTCTACAACGAGGCGTCGGTCCTCAACAGGATGGTTTCGATTTCTCCCGCCTTGCAGGACCCCAGCAACGGCGACAGCCTCGCGCCCGTCATATCGGAAGATGGAGGCACCATCGTTTTCCAGAGTATTTCCACGAACCTGGTCAACGGTACTCAAGACACTAACAACGTCACCGATATATTCTTTGTAGATTATAATCGCGGCCAGGGAGCTCTTGGCTCCATCGTCCAGCTCACTAATGGAGGGACAAACGATTCGAGTGACTCTGCAAGCGTCGGTCGAAGTGGGGGCTTGATAGCGTTCAGGAGTGATGCCTCCCTGGTCGAGGAAGACAACAACGGCAAGTCCGACGTGTATCTCTATGACAGGGACTCCGACGGCGACGGGGTCTTCGACACGCCCGGTGGCACATCGCTTGTACTGGTGAGCCGGACGGAAGACGGCCAGGCCGCCAACGGCGACAGCAACGAACCCCGGGTATCTCCTGATGGCCTGCGGGTCGTCTTCACCAGCGACGCTACCAACCTGGTTAACGGCCTTGAGCCCTTCCCGTTCACCCCGAGGAACGTATTCGTTTACAACGTCTGGGACCCCTCCGTGGATATCGTGAGCCTGGACAACGATGGTATTCCGGCTGACCTGGATTGCCATAGCCCCTCGATCGCGAACGATCATCGCAGCGTCGTTTTCGTCTCCGCGGCTACGAACCTTGCCGGCGCCGGCATGTCGGACGTTAACGGTGGTGATGACGTTTACCTTCGCGACCTGGTCGCCGGCACGACGAGCCTGGTCAACGCTGACCCTGTAGCCCCGAACCAATCGGGCCACCCCGTGGTCGGCAGGCCGGTGATCGCCGATACCGGGCAGGTGATATCGTGGGCCGAAACCGGTACGGGCCAGGTAACCGTTTACTCGGGCCACTCCCTCGACGACCTCGACGGTGACCTGGAAGCAAACGATATCGTGCTGCAGGTATTCGATCCCGACAATGCCACGACCGAAATTATAGGTATTTCGCACCTCGCCTCGGCCTCGCGGGGAATGATTGCCTACCTCACCCCCGAAATGACGAGAACATTCAACCCCTGCTTTCCCGCCGAGGGAGACGTCAACCTGGATGGCGACAGTGACGATTCCCTGCTGTCCCTGTGGTCGGGTCCAGCCACGTCAACTTCGCTTGGCTGCACAGCGAAAAACGTCGCGATGACTACCGGGCTACTCGCGGCAGTGGTCGATGAAACTCTTCTCGCCTCAAGCGGCGCTGCTATTGACCTGAATGGAGACGGTGACGCCTGGGATAGCGTGGTCATGATTATCCCCGATCCTTCAGTGGTAGCCGGTACCGTGGTTACCTGTCCAACCATTTCGACCGGCGGCGGACCATGGTACGGCAGCGGACGTTCGGCAAAACCGGAATCGCTTCGTGCCTCCGGGCTGGTAGCCACCTGGCTGACCCGTGAAAGCGACGAGGGGGCTAACCTGAACGTTGGGTCTGGAGACTCCGACACCGACGACAAGGCTGTCGTACTCCTGGACAGCAGCGTCCTCCCGCCTGACGTTACCACCCTGGGTATTGATGCTGACGCCATCGTCCTGGGAGAAGCTGCAAGCGCGTGCGACCCAGAGGTTTCCCTGCAACTGGTAGCCGCCGCGGTTTCAGAATACGGCCAGGGCAACACGAACCTCAACGGCGGCTCCGAAAGCGGCAATACCGACGTCGACACCAGCGACCACGTGCTGCACGTTTACGACGCCATCTCGGGCACACTGGTCAACACGGGCCAGGCAGTAACGAAATGTGATTTCATGGAGTGTGACCCGAGACTGCCCTTCCAAGTGGACGGCTCCCTCGTACGTTTCCTGACCAGGGAAGAGGAGCAGGGCATAAACGTAGACCTCGACGGCGACGGCGACGCCACGGGCATAGTGCTGCAGGTGTTTGATTTCTGCACCGGGACGACGAACACCGTTGCCGCCGTTGATCCGAATGCCAGCAATCCCTTCACCGGTGCCAGCGGCAACGGTGACGCTGGCGTAGCCGTGGCTACGCCAGCCGGACGATGCCTGAACTATGGTGACAATTGCGACAACGACGATGATTGCCCGACCGATTGGCACTGCGTGGAAGTCGACGACGACAGCCTGTGTCAGCGAGATCATGGAGTTTGCCAAGTCGAGGCAGATTGTCCGCCGGGTTCTATCTGTCAGGAGCAAGTAATAATGGTCGTGTCCGGTGATCTAGACCGCGACGGCGTCACCGACTCGGCCGACAACTGCCTCGAAGTTCCCAACCTCGATCAGGCCGACGAAAACAACGACGGGCGCGGCGACGCCTGCTCGGGCAGCTGCGGCGATGGGATTGCCGACGCAGGCGGTTGCGACGATGGCAACCCGGAAGACGGCGACGGTTGCTCGGCCTCTTGCCAGCTCGAGCTGCTGCAGTCCAACCTCCAGCGGCGCTGCATAGTCAAGATGAACAAGTCGCTGTTCAAGGTCGCTAAGACCCGAGCCAAGCTCGAGAGAGTGTGCTTCAAGAATGCCCAGAGTGGCATTGTTGTCGACCTGGCAGCCTGCGCGGCTGCCGACACCAAGAGCAAACTCGCCAACGCCATCGCCGGCTCGGTGAAGGCCGCCCAGCGTTGCAAGCAGACACCCTCGTTTGGCTACAGTACCCCGGCTGTGGTCAATGCTGCCGCCGTCGCAGGGCAGTTTGCGCTCAGCCAGTCACTGTTCGGCAACCTGCTGGACAACTGGGACGCAAGTGGCGCCGGTGCCCAGGCTGACGTAGCCTCCTGCCGACTCGAGGCCCAGGTCAAACTCGCCCGCGTGCTGCTCACTAGCATCAAGGAATTCAACAAGTGCAAGAGCCGGCGGCTGAAAACCGACGTGCGCAGTGCGGACCAGCTCGCGCGCTTCTGCATGGACGCCGTGGCTGCCTCGACCAGGGTTGCTCGGGTCGGCGATAAGTTTGCCTCGAACATCGAATCCGGCTGCGGCACCGGGCTGCCCGACGCTACCGTCTTCCCTGGCCGCTGCGGATCCGAAAACTCTCCGGCCGACTGCAGCAAGACAGCGGCCGCCTGCCGGGCCTGTCTCATGCTCAACGCGGCCGACAAGCTTGACCGCGACTGCGACCTGTTCGACGATAGTGACGGTGCCAACGCGAGCTGTGGCAGCTGAACTTCGCTCGGCCCATGGTAGAAAAAGTGACGAGGAATAAGTGACGACCAACTACGTCCTGCTCTGCGCGCTGCTGGGCCTGGCCGCCGGCTCCGTGCCCGCCTTTCTGCACGGACCCATCCCTTACAAGTTTGACGCCGTCACGATCAACGGCTCGTTGGCGGTGTGGGGATTCTACCTCGCGCGCTGTTCTATCGGCCTGCTCGTGGGCATGAGCACCTGGCCACGAGCCTGGTACCTGAGGGGACCGCTTTGCGGACTGTTAATGATGATGCCGCTGGCCATCGTCCTGCTTGCGACGCCGGGCTGCCGCGAGCCTTGAATGTTCTGGAACACGGTCACCGGTTCGGTGATCGGCCTTGTTGTTGCCGGTGTCGCACGAGCGGTTACCGGCCGCGATCACTCCTGACGACGACCCACGACAACCGCCAGCAACGACAGGGCAACGCACAATACTGCGAACCAGTCGCCTCCGCGCGCGTAAAGTGTCGACTCGCGGCTGGCACTGATGCGACCAACGAGAGTCTCACGCCCGAACATCTCCGTGGACACGGTCACGCGGCCGAGCGGATCGATAACAGCCGACGGTCCCGCGGTCGAAGCCCGGACAACGAATCGCCTTTGCTCAACCGCCCTGAACGCCGCGACCGCAAGCTGCATCTCGGAGTATTGTCGATGCCCGATCCACGTATCGTTTGAAAGCACCGCGAGGTATTCGGCACCCTCGCGCGTCCTGCTTGTCGCCAAGCGGGGAAACATGGACTCGTTACACACGAGCACGCCCGCCTGCCCTGCTGCCGTCTGGAGGAGAGCAGCCTGTCCGCCAGGGGTGAATTCCCTGACCCTGGCAAACCGTCGCCGGAGCAGGTCGACCGCACCGAGCGGAAAATACTCAGCGAAGGGCAGCAACCGCTGCTTGTCGTAGGTTCCAGTGACTCGCGCAGAGGGCTCGAGCAGGAACGCACTGTTGAAATAACGAGCATTGTCACCGTCACGGCGAGGCCCGCCAGCGACCAGCTGGGCTCCCTCGGGTTCGAGTACAGCCGCGATCGAGCGTGCGAATCGGGGTTCCTCGTCCAGGAAGAAAGTCATCGAACTCTCGGGCCAGAACAACACCCTCGCCGCCGAACCCGAAAGCACCTCCCTGCTCAGTCGGAGGTAAACCTTAAGGTTACGACCATAAAGGCGCTCGTCCCACTGGCTGCCGAGATCCAGGTTGTCCTGCGCTACCGCGACCACCGTCTCCGGTTTATCGGCGAGTCCATCGGCAAGCGACTCCAAGCGCCAACGGCCATACCCAGCCGCCAGCACGACCAGGAGAACCGCCGTGACAGTCATCGCTACCGCCGGGCCGCGCGTTCCACTTCCGCGAAGGCGCGTGGCTATCTCCACGAGGGCCGCGTTGCAAACAACCGCGACAAACCCGACCGCGTACACGCCACCAATGTCTGCAACCTGCGCCAGGACGTGGTCAGCCGGCAGCGAGACACCGATCAGGGCAACCGGGTTTCCCCCCAGGCGCACCCGAAGCAGCTCAGCCGCGGTGAACCCGAAAATAGAAACCACCATCGCGGCAAACCGACTGCGCTTCCCCGTCCAGGCCAGGCCCGCGCCCAGCAAGGCGTAGGCCCAGGAAGCAGTCACCGTGGTACCGACAAAGAACACGGCCCAGCCCAGCAGACGCGGTTGCGCGTAGTAAGTGGAGGCGGCGTCGATGAGCCAGGCGGCCACCACGCCGGCAGACACGAGCAGGCTCCAGCCCGCAGCCAGCAGGGCGGCGCGCGCGGGCGACACCGACCGCAGCACGACCAGCAACGGCGCCAGCGCCACCGCGGCGAGCCAGTACCATTGCAAGGGGGCAAAGCAGGCCGTGTAGAGGGCGGCCGACAGCGCGACGAGAAACAGCGCCTTCGCTGATGTCACCCTGGCGGGTAGCGGATTGAAACGCACGGGAGCCGACACCGGCGGTCAGCGCAGACCGAGATCCTTGAGTTTCTTCTGCAACGCCACCCGTGAGATTCCCATGTCCTCGGCTGCTCGCGTAACGTTGTCATCGTTGCGCTGCAACACCCGGGCAACGTAATCGAGCTCGAAAGCCCGACGCGCCTCCCTGAGCGGAAGCGAAGCAGCCGCACCGCCCGCAACCACCCCCGCGGCAGCCCCCGCACCCGCCCCGGCCGCTGAAGCGTCGCGCCCGGCCACGCGCGCCGAAAGTCGCGCCAGTGTCACCGTCTCGCCTGCAGGGGTGAGCGCCACCGCGCGCTCGATCTCGTTCTCCAGTTCACGCACGTTGCCCTCCCACTCGGCTGCGACCAGCGCTTGCATGACCTCGTCGGCCAGGCCGGCGGTCTTCTTGCCGTGGCGCTGACTTACCCGCTCCAGTAAGGTGGCAACGATGAGCGGAATGTCTTCGCGGCGCTCGCGAAGCGGCGGCGTCGTGAGCGGAAACACGGCCAACCGGTAGTACAGGTCCTCGCGAAAACGGCCCTCGTCGACCTCGTGCTTGAGGTCACGGTTGGTGGCCGCCAGTACGCGCACGTCAACGTCGCGCGGCTTGGTATCGCCCACGCGCAGTATCTCGCCCTCCTGCAGCACGCGCAGCAGCTTGGGCTGCATGGCGGCCGGCATCTCACCGACCTCGTCGAGAAACAGCGTGCCCCCGGCCGCGGCCTCAAACAGGCCCGCCTTGTCTCGATCGGCGCCGGTGAACGACCCCCTGGCGTGACCGAAGAGCTGGCTCTCGAGCAGGGTTTCGGGAAAAGCCGAGCAGTTGACGGCAAGGAAAGGCCCGTTGGCGCGCTCGCCCTCGTTGTGAATCGCGCGCGCCACCAGCTCCTTGCCGGTTCCGGTCTCGCCCTGGATGAGAACCGTAATGGGCGACGCCGCCACGGTTTCCATTTCGTCAAACAGCGACTGCATGGCCCGGCTGTTACCCGCGATGGTCAAGAAGCGGTCGCGCTTGGCTATGTCGCGCTGCAGATGGTCGGCCCGCGCGCGCAGGCTTCTCTCCGAAGCCTGCAACGCCTCCACGAAGCCAGCGTTCTCCAGGGCCACCGCGACGCTGCCGGCCAACGACTCAAGAAAGAGCAGGCTCTCGTCGACCTCGGTACCTTCGCCCCCGCCGGCGTCGAGCGTGGGATTGATGACTTCGAGTACGCCGACGTTACCACGGTGAGAGACCAGCGGCGCGGCCAGGATCGAATGCGTGGCCAGTCCCGAGTCCTCGTCTATGCCCGAGTACCACCGTGGGTCGGAAGCAACGTCGGCCACGAAAATGGCCTTGCCGCTTTCGAGCACGGCACCTGCCACGCCCTTGTCGGCCGCAAAACGCAGGTCAGCAAGACGCGCCGCTACCTTCTCGTCGCTGGCGACCGCCCAGGGAAAATAGAGCTCGCCGGCGGTCTCGTCCAGGGCGAGCACAGACACACCCTCGGCATGAAAAACCTCGCGACAGCGCTCGACGACGAGCTCAACGAGTTCGTCTATCTTGCGACATTCTGCGAACGCGCGGCCGAGGTCGTACAGCAGCCTGTACCCCTCCGGCCCGTATATGTTTGACGGATCCGGCACGAGTCCCCCCCTCAATAAGAACTCCTGCAATACCCCCTCGCGTCGCGACAGACAACTCCGCCCCAGCAGAAGGGGGCGTAGTCCGATACCCCCTTTCAAGACGGTGCCTGCATTTAAGGCCGTACACTCCGGGGGGATAGCGGACGCCTCCCCCTTTCTGGGTGGTTGACTGAAGGCGGCCCTGTGATAGCTCACACTGAAACGTGTTCTACCCTTGCCACGCGGCTTTTCGGCCATTTAGGGGCGTCCGGGCAGGCACTAGCGCCGCCTCGTAACAGAACGGCAAAGCCAACACCGTGTACCTCGACCTTTCCACAGAACAGAAGGAGCTGCGGCAGCGCATCCGCGACTACTATGCCGACATGTTTACGCCCGAGCTTCGTGCGCGCTGGGAAGCCGAGCGCGAGGAGGCCGGCGGGCCACTGTTTCGCGAATTGGTAGAACGCATGGGTGCCGACGGCTGGCTGGGGGTCGGCTGGCCCACCGAGCACGGCGGCCAGGGCTTCACGCCGCTTGAGCAGTTTATTTTCTGGGACGAGACCTGGCGCGCCCGCGCCCCGCTGCCGGTCATCGCCTGCAACACGGTGGGCCCCACGCTGATGAGCTTCGGCAGCGACGCGCAGAAGGCCGAACTACTGCCGGGCATACGCGAGGGCCGGTTGATGTTTGCCATCGGCTACACCGAGCCCGGCGCGGGCACCGATCTCGCTTCGCTCAAGACCACAGCCGTGCGTGACGGCGACCAGTGGGTGATCAACGGCCAGAAAATCTTCACCACCCACGCGCACGACTGCGACTACCTGTGGATGGCCTGCCGCACCGATCCCGACGCCAAGCCCCACAAGGGCATAAGCATTATACTGGTGCCGGCCGATTCGCCCGGCTTCGAGTTTACGCCCATCAACACCCTGGGAGGCGAGCGCACCAACGCCACCTATTTTGACAACGTGCGCGTACCGCTGGAAAACGTAGTCGGCGAGATCAACCAGGGCTGGAAACTCATCACCACCCAGCTCAACCACGAACGCATCACCCTGGCCTGCCCCGGCCTGTCGGACCGGGTATTCGACGAGGTACGGCAGTGGGCCGTAGACAGCGAGTCACCGTCGGGCGGCTGCATGATAGACGAGCCCTGGGTGCAAACCGCGCTCGCGCGAGTGTACGCCAAGCTGGAAGCCGTAAAGATACTCAACTGGAAGTCCGCCTGGTCGCTGGACCAGGGCCACCCCGACATGGCCGAAGCGTCGGCGGTCAAGGTGCTGGGCACCGAGTTTTTCGTGGAATGCTACCGCCTCTTGCTCGAGATAACCGGGAGCGCGGGCACGCTCAGGGCCGGCGAGGCCGGCTGCCTGTTCGGCGGCCTGCTGGAGCAGGCTTGCCGCGGCGCGACTACGCTCACCTTCGGCGGTGGTGTCAACGAAGTACAGCGCGACATAATCGCCATGGCAGGGCTGCTGCTGCCCAGGGCCCCGCGCCAGATAGTGCCCGCGGTCCGAGCGGCGAAGAGCTGGTAACGATGTCACTTTCGAGAGAAGAGCTGGAAGCAAAACTGCTGGACTACGTGGGTCGCGAGATCGGTCCTCCCGAGCAGGGCCCCTACCCCGTAAACGAAACCATGATACAGCAATGGTGCGAAGCGCTGGGTGACGAAAACCCCGTGTACACCGACGCCTCTGCGGCGGCCTCGTCGGTGCACGGCGGACTGGTAGCGCCACCCACGATGATGCAGACCTGGAGCCTGCGCGGCGTCGAGATGGCCGACCCCGACGCGGGCCGACAAAACCTGCAGACCGAGCTGCACTCCTTGCTGGGCGACGCCGGCTACCCGGCCGTGGTGGCCACCAACTGCGAGCAGGGCTACACGCGTTACCTCAGGCCGGGCGACGAGATCTTCGTGTCCACCACCATCGAGGCCATCTCCGAGCAGAAGGCCACGGCGCTGGGCATAGGCTACTTCATCAACACCCGAGAGGTCTACCGTGACCAGCAGGGTGACGAAGTCGGCTGGCAAACCTTCCGTGTACTCAAGTTTGCGCGGGCCGAGCAGCCGGGTGCGGCGACGTCTGACGGCGCTGCCGACGAAGAATCATCGACCCCCACGCGTCTGCGGCCCCCCATGGGCCACGACAACAAGTGGTGGTGGGACGGCATAGCCGAGGGGCGACTGCTGGTGCAGAAGTGCGCAGGCTGCGGCGAGCTACGCCACCCCCCACGCCCAATGTGCCAGCACTGCCGCTCGCTTGAGTGGGAAGGCATCGAGGCCTCGGGGGAAGGCGAAGTCTACAGCTACGTGGTCATGCACTACCCCAAGTTTCCCGGCTACGAGTACCCGTTTACCTGCGCGCTGGTAGAACTCGCCGAAGGCACACGCATGGTGGCCAACGTGGTGGGCTGCGACCCGGCCAAGGTGCACATAGGAATGAAAGTGCGCGCGAGCATCGAAAACGTCGACGACGAGTTCAAGCTGCCATTCTTCAGACCGATCGACTGAGCAGGATAGAGGACGGCAGCGGCAATGGATTTTGAACTCGACGAAGAACAGCAGGCCGTGCGCGAACTGGCGCGCGGAATACTCGAGAAAGAAGTCGACCACGAGCGCCTGAAACAACTCGAAGCCGCCGGCGAAGACTTTGACCGCGAGTTGTGGGCCACCCTCGCCCGCGCCGGCCTGCTCGGCCTCGCCATACCCGAAGAACACGGCGGCATGGGCTACGGGCTGGTAGAGCTCTGCGTGTTGGCCCAGGAACTGGGCCGCGTCGTGGCACCGGTGCCCGCGCTCGCAACCCTGGCCATGGGGGCCACTGCCATCTCGAGCTTCGGCAGCAACGAACAGAAGAAGAAATGGCTGCCGCGGATCTGCGCAGGAAAGGCCGTGGTGGCCGTAGCCATGGCGCGTGGAGCCTGGACCCGCGAGGGACGCGCGCCACTGACAGCAACGCCCGACCCGAACGGCGGCTGGACACTTTCAGGCGAAGTTTCGCTGGTGCAGGCCGCGGGAATAAGCGACCTGATCCTGGTACCGGCCTGCCTGGCCGGCGGCAATGAAAGCGGCGGCAATGAAAGCGGCGGCAATGAAAGCGGCGGCAGCGCGGCCCTGTTCCTGGTCGACCCCGCTTGCCGGGGCCTGCAGCTCACCGGCGCACGCAGCGCCACCGGTGAGCGTCTTTACACCGTGAGCCTCGACTCGGTGACGGTAGCAGATCAGGACCTGCTCGGCGGCCTGCAGTCACGAGCCTTCGACCGGACGCGCGACTGCGGGCTGGCCGTGAGCTGCGCGTTGCAGACCGGCGTATCAGAAAAGGCCGTTGAAATGACAGCCGCCTACGTTAGCGAACGCCAGCAATTCGGCCGACCCATCGGCAGCTTCCAGGCCGTGCATCACCGCATGGCTGACTGCTACGTCGATCTCGAGTCCATGCGCTGGACGGCGTGGCGGGCGGCCTGGCTGCTGGCCGAGGGACGCGACGCGGCGCGCGAGTTGATGGTGGCCCGCCACTGGTCAGCCGAGGGCGGCGCGAGAATAGCCTCCGCCACGCAACACCTGCACGCGGGTATGGGCGTGGACACCGACTACCCGCTATACCGATATTTTTTGAACTCCAAGGCGCTCGAGCTGGGCACCGGCTCAGCGGCAGCGCAACTGGCCGCGCTGGGCAGGAGCCTGGCCGACGAAGCAACCGGCAACGAACGACAGGAGAAAGCCTGATGTCCAAGCCGACCCTGGCCCTGGCGCAACTCAAGGTGGGCGACGCCCTGCCTGAGCTGCCCATAGCGATCACCACCACGCTGGTCGTGGGCGGCGCGCTGGCGTCGCGCGATTTCACGCCCGTACACCACGACAAGGGGCAGGCCCAGGCCGCCGGAATGCAGGACGTGTTCATGAACATCCTTACGACCAACGGACTGGTAGGCCGCTACGTCACCGACTGGGCCGGGCCCGACTCGGTGATGAAAGGCGTGTCGATCAAACTGGGCACGCCCAACCTGCCCGGCGACACCATGAAAATGAGCGGCCAGGTAAGCGCCATCGACAAAAAAGAAGGCACGGTCACGGTCGAGATTGCGGGCAGCAACTCCTGGGGCGACCACGTCACGGGCTCGGTCACCGTCGCTTTGCCGGGGAGCAGCTGAGCATGCCCACCACCCTCAAGAACGAAGCCGCGATAGCTGGTATCGGTCAGACCGAGTTCTCCAAGAACTCGGGTCGCTCCGAACTGCAGCTCGCCTGCGAGGCCGTGAGTGCCGCCCTTGACGACTGCGGGTTAGACCCCGGCGAGGTCGACGGCCTGACGACCTTTACCATGGACACCACCGACGAGGTGGAACTGGCGCAGAACGTCGGCCTGGGCGACCTCACGTTCTTCAGCCGCATACCATACGGCGGCGGGGCCGCCATCGGTGTGATGCAGCAAGCGGCCATGGCCGTGGCAACGGGCGTGGCTAACTACGTGGTCGTGTACCGCGCATTTAACGAACGCTCGGGCCACCGCTACAGCGCCGGCGTGGGCGAGGGCATCGTCACGGCCGACCTCGTGCACTGGGGATGGTACATGTCGGTGGGCCTGCTTACGCCCGCGAGCTGGGTGGCCATGTTCACGCAGCGCTACATGCACGAATACGGCGTCACCGAGCTCGACCTCGCGCGCGTGGCTGTCGTTACCCGCAAGCACGCGGTCAACAACCCGGCCGCGTTCTTCTACGAGAAAGAACTCACCATCGACGAACACCACGACAGCCGCTGGATCGTTGAGCCCCTGCGACTGTTCGACTGTTGCCAGGAAAGCGACGGCGGCTGCGCGTGCATTGTCACCACGCCCGAACGCGCCCGCGATCTCGCAAAGAGACCGGCCATGATACGCGGTGTAGCCGAGGCCGCCACGCGCGGGCAGGAAAACATGACGAGCTTCTACCGACCCAGCATAAGCTACCTGCCCGAGACTGACCTCGTGGCCAAGCAGGTCTACGAGCAGTCGGGGCTTGAAGTCGACGACATCGACGCTGCCATCATCTACGACGCTTTCACACCGATAGTACTGTGGCAGTTGGAGAGCTGGGGCTTCTGCGGTCGCGGAGAAGCCGGCGACTTCGTGGGCGACGGCAACCTCGAACTCGACGGGCGGCTTCCCACCAACACCCACGGCGGGCAACTGAGCGAAGCCTACATACACGGCATGAACGGCGTCAACGAGGGCGTGCGCTTGATACGCGGCGAGTCGGTCAACCAGCCCGAGCGCAACGACCACGTGCTGGTCACCGGCGGCGTGGGCGTGCCCACCAGCGGGATGATACTGGGGCAACCCGACTGACAACGAACCGATACCGGCGAGCCCGGCAGGAGATAACGACGATGCCCGAAGCAGTAATAGTTGAAGCGTTGAGAAGCCCGATAGCGCGCGGCAAGCGCGGACGAGGTCAGCTGAGCGGCTTGCACGCCGCCGACCTGCTGGGCCGCGTGCAGGCAGCCCTCTGCGAGAAGGCCGGCCTCGAGGCCACCGACGTTGACCAGATAATCGGGGGTTGCGTCACGCAGGCAGGCGAACAGTCGAACAACATCGCGCGCCACGCCTGGCTATCGCAGGGCAGCGACTGGACCGTGGCCGGCACCACCATCGACACGCAGTGCGGCAGCGGGCAGCAAGCCAATAATATAGTGTCGGCACTGGTGGGATCAGGCCAGATCGACGCGGGCATAGCCTGCGGCGTAGAAGTCATGAGCCACGTGGGCCTGGGGGCCAACGCGATCAACGGCCCGGGGTTTTTTCAGACCGACCCCTGGCCCTGGGACAGCCCGCTCGACCAGTTTACCGCGGCCGAGCGCATAGCAGACAACCGCGGCATCACGCGCGAAGACTGCGACGCATTGGCACTGGCCTCGCAACACAAGGCCGCCCGTGCCCGCGACGAGGGCCGCTTCGATCGAGAGATCCTGGCTGTTGAAGCCCCCGTGGTGGACGACCAGGGACAGCCGCTTGAAGGAACCATCACTGTCACCCAGGACCAGGGCATACGCGAAAGCACGGCCGAGGGGCTGGCCGGGCTCGCGCCCGTGAGTGAGGGCGGCCGTCACACGGCGGGCAACAGCAGCCAGATAAGCGACGGCGCGGCAGCCGTGCTGTGGATGTCGGCCGACGGTGCGCGTGAAAAGGGCCTGCGTCCCCGGGCGCGCATACGCTCCGCGGTGGTGACCGGCGCCGACCCTTACTTCCTGCTCGACGGGCCGGTTACGGCGACCGAAAAGCTGCTGGCCCGAACCGGCATGAGCATAAGCGACTTCGACCTCTTCGAAGTCAACGAAGCTTTTTCTGCCGTGGTGTTGTCATGGCTGCGCACGGTGGGAGCCGACGAAGAAAAGCTCAACGTCAACGGCGGTGCCATAGCCCTCGGACACCCGGTGGGATGCACCGGTAGCCGGCTCATTGTCACCGCCCTGCACGAACTCGAGCGCCGCGACGCCTCTACCGCTTTGATCAGCATGTGCTGTGGCTCGGCCATAGGCACGGCCACGGTCATCGAACGCATCTGAACGGGGTAACGGTTACTGAAGGCCGGCCGTGGGTTCGGTGCCGGGTATCGCTCCGGGGGCAGACGCCAGGGGGCGTCCGTCGCGCCGCATGAACTCCATCAGGTCACGAACGTCGATGTCGTTGAGCTCCAGGTTGGGCATGGCGAGCTGGTCGTATTTTTCGTACAGTTCCATTGCCAGCGGGTCTTTTTCGGCCAGCACCTGGTCTGGCACCTTGAGCCAGCGCTCCAGCCAGGCGCGGTCGCGCCGGGCCACCACGCCCAGCAGGTCCGGGCCCACCAGGTCGCCCCCCCCCATGGTGTGGCAGGACGTGCACCGAGTACGAAACAGGTACTCGCCTCGGGTGAAAACCGGTAGATCGGGCGCGTTGGCGTAGTTGCGCACCCCGGTCGTGCGACGACGTCCGGTCAGCTTGTAGCCGATAAGGTGGGCCAGCGAAGACGCGTTGTCGTAGGGCGAGCGTTTTACCCACTGCCCGGTGCGCTCGTTGCCGGCTACAAAGCTCAGGTTATGGTCGCCGTCGTCGTCCTGTATCTCCTCGATAAAGAGCCCGAGCTTCTTGCGCAGCGAGTCGATGTCCTCCTGCTTGCCGGTCAGAAACTCCCAGCCGGGACCGGCGTGGAACTTCTCGCGGTAGTCGTTGAGCACCTCGACAGTGTCGTTCTCCGGGTCGATGGTGATCGAGTAGAGAAACACGTCGCGGCCCACGGCGTCACCCAGGATCTGTTGCACCTGCGCGAGTTTGGCCGTCTCGGCCGGGCATGAGCTGGGGCAACTGGTGTAGATGAAGTTGATCGCTACGACCTTGCCCTCGACCAGGTCGTCGTAGAACATTCTCTTCTCCCCGTCGTGGTTGGTCAGTTCGATGTTGGGAAAATGCGATTTCCAGCGTGAATCGCCAGACGCCTGCGCGGACACCGCTACCGCCAGCAGGCAGCACGACAGTCCGAGCACTAGAGCCCGGGCCACCCCGGCCGACCCTCCATGATACTTTTTCATGCCCTCCGTCATGCCTGTCGTCTCGCCCGTTACCTACGATCCTTGCGCTGCTTGCGGGCCAGCCGCCTCAGTTCCTTCCAGGCAGTGTGCTCCTGTGCCCGCAATTCGCGATACTCGGCCCTTTCGATCGTGCCCGCGTAGCGATGCTGACGGAGCGACCTCAGCCTGTCGCGCATGGCCCGCTTCTCGGCCCGCAGATCGATCGGCACCGTCGTCGTTGTTGTTGTAACCGTCGTGGTCGTCGTCACCGTCGTTGTCGGCGCGGGCAGCGTCGTTGTCGGCGCGGGCAGCGTCGTTGTCGGCGCGGGCAGCGTCGTTGTCGGCG